>NZ_JBLLNL010000004.1:0-245000 GCF_048158365.1 Denitraticella aggregata
ACACCGGGCGCTACCAGTCCCGGCCATCGAAAAAAGCAAGCAGGGGGGGGGTAAAATTTAAAAGTATTTTTTTGCTCCACATGCTCCACAACTCCACAAAAACGACTAAATTCCGCGCCGTTACTGGGATTGCGAGCTGTGGAGTATTCCAAAGTCATTCCACATTTTCGCCTTTTCTGGGCAAATCTCCACAAAAACGGGGTGTTTTTGTGGGGTGCTACATGAAAAACCCGCTTTTTCAGCGGGTTCGTGGTGGCTGTCAGAGTGGTTCGTCAAACGGGTTTGGTGGTATCTCCAGCTCGTCATCTGTAACACTGTCGTTCCATCGGTATCGAAGTTCGCGTTCCTCGCGCAGACGGATCCCGCGCAGTGAATCGACGTTCTCGCCTGGCTTACGCTTTTGTTCGACCGGATGGCCTAGCGTCCGTGTCATGTCCTTGACCGTTTCGATGAACCTGGGCCGCGGTAAATGCTGAGTACCCTCCGCGTCGCAGAACGCCAGGAAGCTCGGGTACAACTTCGATAACGCGTCCTCGTAGAAGGTCAAACCACCCTCTCGACGCACCTTCTGCTGTCCGATCACGGCGTGATGTGTCTCATCCGGAACACAACACTCGACCAGCCACCGCACGACCCGGTTGCTCGCCTTCAGCGCCTCGAAGTTACCCCGCACCATCGCCCGCGGCCCACTGTTGATTCGACGGGTGATCTCGTCCTGTGAGAGGCCCAGCAACCAACTCACGAGCCCGGGCGCCTCGGTGTGCAACACCACCTCATCGCCACCCACCGAACGCCATCGAGCCACGTCGGCTGGCTTTGGTTGGTGCACGAACGGAATGTTCCGCTGGCGGCGGACAACACCACTCGTCAGATCCGTCGATACGAGCGGCTCGTTCGACGCGATCAACACGATGCCCTCGAATACGAACGACGAGCCGCTGCTCTGCTGCTCGTGTTTCCGCTCGCTGCGGAGCTTGTCACCACCCGTCATCGCCTTCAGGGTGCTCACGTCACCGCCCCACTTACCAGCATCGGTGATGACCGCCAGGCGCTTCCCATACAGGGCCGACGTCTCGTACTGGTTGCCTTCGAGCGCCTTGAGGGTGGTCGCGTAGCAGTTCAGGTCACCAACCAGCACCTCCGCCAACCGCAGGAACGTCGATTTGCCAGACCCACCCGGGCCTTGCAGGTAGAAGAACACCTGCAGGTCGAACCGGCCGTGCAGGATGGCTGCGAGTACCGCGCGCAAGTACTCGACCATCTCCAGATCCCCGCCCATCGCGCTGGTCAGATACCTCTTGATCTCCGGGCAGGTGGCGTCTGGCGAATAGTCGTAGGGCAAACACCAGATGTTCCCGTTGGCTGGATCCGCCGGCCGGAGCTCGCCGGTCTTGGGCAGGAGCACGCCATTGCGGAACGGGATCGCGTTCCGATCCAGCGGTTTAGGCAGCGGGAGGTTCCCGGCCATCTCCATCAGGTCGCGCACGCCCTTGACATAGGGCTTGCCAAAACCAAGGGTGCCGCAGCCGATATTGATGATGTCGTGCAGCACCTGGTTCAGCGCCATGCCGTTCTTGTCGAAACCCCAGTGGCTGCCGTCCCAAGCGTGCCACGCCATCGCCTCGCGCGACTGTGCAAACCGGTTGCGTAGTGCGGGCAGAATGCGGTCGCGTGCCTGGCTGGGCACGAGCCGCACCCAACCGTTGTCGGTTGTCATGCGGAGCAGCGCACCCGACGGGATCTCGCGCCTGACCCAGGACGCGGGTTCATCTGGCTCAGATGACCCAACAGGCACGTCGGCACCACCAGACTCACTCGGCCCGTCGTCAGACCCGTCGGCACCTTCAACAGACCCAACAGGCGCGTCGTCATCCTCGGTCCAGATGGCCGGATCGACCGGCGCGTCGTTCTGCTTCTGGTCGAGGAAATAGACGACGTCAAGCCCGTGTGCCCGGGACAGGATCTTCGGCCGATTGTCCATCTGTCCTGACAGGGCGATGGTCGCTTTGCTCGTGCCGTAGTCCGGTTCGAATGGATCACGGATCGCCATCCTGTCGAACCGGGGCCGGTCCGCCTTGATCTCGGCGACCGTGACCGTCGTTCCGTCGTTCAGTGTCACCTCGAAACCGTCGTGCAGATCACGATATTTCTTGTCGCGGGCGGCGAGCAGCGTCTTCCTGACCGCAGCACGCTCGGCCTTCGGCACCTTCTTCAGCTGCTCCTTGATCCAGACCTTGGTGTTCCGCGCGATCTCCTCCTGGACCTCCTCGTCGGCCTTGGCTGCTTCGACGAGCTCATCGAACCGCGCCTCCTCGTCGTCGGTGAGCGGCGGGATGCTCGCGGCCTTGAGCATGCGGCACTCACCCAGGTGCCACTCGACATCGCGACGCTGTGTGATCCGCTTATCGAGGATGACGGCGCCGTACTCGAAAATCGGCTGGTTCGAGCTTTTGAGGGCGGTGTCGATGATGCTCCTGTCGAGTGGAACGCCGCTGCTTGATACCTGGATCCGACCATAACCTGCGAGCCAGGCCCGCACGTGCAGTCGCTTGAGCACCTCGGGAATCATGGTCCCGTGATCGATGACCGCGTAGCAGTGCAGGCCCTTCATCCCACTCGAACCCGTCGGCCACCGCAGGTTTGCGCTCGCGCTGCTGCTGCTCACGATGTCCGAGCTGACGCCGACGGACCGGTAGGCCGCGACCACATCGACAGCCCGGGGGAGATCCCAACAGTTCAACTGATCACCGTCGAGTGGCAGCAGCGCCGGACCCGCTGGGTGCGGGAATTTCTCCGGCGACCGGACACCTTGAGCGACGACCACAAGTGCCTTGTCCGCAACACCGGCGGTGATGAACGCGAAGCCATCGGGCGGATCCGCGCGCAGTGCGTTGAAGAGCCGGCCGAGCGTCGTCGCAGTCCGTTCAGCGGTGCCCTCACACAGATTGACCCGCGGCACATCGATCTTGCTGCCGTCCTCGTCAAGGCTGATGGTCTTGCGGACGTGGTAAGACACACCATTCGGCTTCCACCAACGCGTCATTGTGAATGCCGCGGTGTCGGCAGGCGGCAGGATGACCGGTGCCGGGTTGGGCGCCGGTGTCGATGGTGTGGTCACTTTCGCGCGGGCGATCGCCTCCTTGGCGGCTTCTTCAACCAACGTCGAGCAGATGCACGGCGCCGCTTCGCAGATCATGCAGTCCTCGACGGACTGTTGGTTCGGTTCTCGACGGTTCATCGCACACCTCCGATCGACCGAACCGGTCGCAAGAAAACATACCCATCACTGGAACGTTGGGGCATAATCGACCGCGCTGGGTTGAGCTCCAGCGATGTCGTGTTCCCTTGTGTGTCCGTACCGCCCGCGCCCGCCTGCGTGTCCCCGCCGGTGGGCGCTTTCACGTCCAGGCGTGGGAATCGACTCCGGTCCGGTGTTGTCTCGTAGCCGCAGTAGTTGCCGGCCTGGTCTGGGTAGCGGTGGATATTCACCTCCAGGCCCGCCAGGCGCGACGTGTCCGGTTTTATTTGACGCTTGCGGATGTTGTAGTACGGGTACGTGCCTTCGATCCTCGGGTGCAGGAACGCGGCCACAACCACATCGGTGCGGGACACATACCGATTCATCCACTGCTCGATGACCCCTTTTGCGGCCATCCCGGGGCCGGGACGCTTCGTGTTCTGCTGTGCGTCCAGCCAGGCGAAGGCTGCGCGGATGCAGTCCGGATGCTCGTGACACGCCTGAACCGGGCCATATAGGCCCAGCCGCTCGCACTCCTGTTTCGCGATCTCGATCTCGGCGTCGGTCGGCAGCGGCAGCGGGGCAAACCCGTTGCTGTAGAAAGTTTTCAGTCTCATGGCTGCGCCCTCCGATCGCGGGGCGGTGGCGCGGACGGCGGCGGTCCATTCAGAAACAACCAGCCCAGAGCCAGGCGGTATTCGCGCAGTTCGAGCCGGACGGCGGCGAGCCATCGGCGGATGGTTGATGTTTTCATCGCGCCACCTCGCTGCGGTCAGATTTGCGGCCGTCGTTCGGGTCGGTGCGCTCGGTGATGTGCTCGGTGGTCTGCGCCGTCAGTTCGCTGCGGCCAGCTTTGCGGCCTGCGTTCGGATCGGTGCGCTCGGCGATGCGCTCGGCGATCCAGGCCTTCACCTCGGACTCGATCCAGCCGACATTGAACGTGCCAATCTTGATCGGCTTGGGGAAGGTGCCGTCCTTGGCTCGATGGTAAATCGTGGCTCTGGCCAGTCCGGTGAGGTGCTCGACCTCGCGGCGGCGGATGATGCGTTCTGTTTCCATGACACTGCTCCTGAAGATCACATGACCGGTTTGGTCATGCTCTGGAATGCAGTGTCACGTCATGGCTTGTGCATAAACAAATGGACTAAATGCACACCCACTCAGGTGGATTCCAGTGGTTCAGAGTGGGTCATCTGGGTCTTTCAGGAAGGCCTCGAGCTCGGACGGTGTCAGCGACTCCACGTAATCCGTCATTTCGCGAGCGTGCGCCTCGTCGGCTCTCTGGGCGGCTCGCACCCTATTCCAGACCGTGCTTTCCGCCACCCGGTGCCGCGCGGCATAGGCCTTCACCCACTTGGTCAGCGAGGGGTGGTCCTCGTCGCCGAACCCGTAATCGAGAAACACGACATCGGCGTCCGGTAGCGCTCGCGGGCGACCAATAGCCGCGTCCCGTGCCAGGTAGAGGTTATAGACGAGGGTGTCGGCGACTTCCTTGTTCGTGGCCTGGCGTGCGGCAACAGCCAGAGCGCGCCCCAGGTATTCGGCCAGCTCCTCCGGGAGCGCCTCGCCGCGCAGCATGAACCCGCTCGCGTGCCCCAGCACCCGCGCAGCTGCGTCCGGGTCGCTTGGCGCGGCCTTGAGATCCGTTTTCCAGTTCATGCTGCACCTCGATTGATCGGAATGACGTCGGCGCCTTTGCACAGCTGATCGATGTAGTCAGCCCATGCCTCCATCATTTGCCTTCGCTCGGCCAGGTACTGGGCATGGTGCGAGTAGGCGGCGAATACCTGCTTGCGCTCGCGGTGGGCGAGCTGCCGGTCGATGACCTCGGGCCGGAACCCCAGCTCGAGCAGTGCCCCTGTCGCGGTGGCCCGGAACCCGGCGCCGCTGACCTCGGCCGACGAGTAGCCCATCGCACGCAGGGCCTTGTTGATCGTGCCGTCGCTGATCGGCCGACCCTGCCCGTTTCGGTTCGGGAACAGCAGGTCACTCCGACCGGCGGCGGCCTTCATCTCGGTGAGGATCTCGACGGCCTGTCTGGAGAGCGGAACGACGTGCTCCTCGGCCATCTTCATACCGGTCAGCCCTCGGGTGCGGTCGCGCTCGGCCGGGACGACCCAGGTGGCGCCGTCGAGGTCAAACTCGCCCCACTGAGCGCATCGCAGCTCACCTGGTCGAACGAAGGTCAGCACCAGCAGGCGGACGGCCTGCTTGACCGGCTGGGAGATCCGCACGACATCGAGCTTGATGAAGAAGTCGCGCAGCTCGCTGGTGCGCAGGGCAGGGCGGCGCTTCTCCGTGTGAGTCTGCAGCGCCTTGTGTAGCCCTTGTGCCGGGTTGTGTGTTGCCAGTCCGGACGCGATCGCATGGATGAAGATCTCGCTGATCCTCGCCCGGGTGCGCTTGAGCATGTCCGTGGCTCCACGCGCTTCGATCTTCCGGAGCAGGTCCAGGATCTCGGGTGCCTGGATGCTCGCGACCGGACGCTTGCCAATGAATGGGAACACGTTGGCCTCGAGCGCGCGGATGGCGGCATCAGCGGTCCCCTCGGTGCGATCCTTGCGCCACTTCTCCCACCAGCCCCGGGCGACGGACTCGAACGAGTTGGCGGCAGCGACATCGGCCATGCGCTTCGCCTCCTTGCGCGCCGCAGCAGGATCGATCCCGTCGGCCAGCAGCTTGCGCGCCTCGTCGCGTCTGTCGCGCGCCTGCTTGAGCCCGACATCGGGATAGACGCCCAGGCTGAGCCGGTGCTCCTTGCCCCCGTGGCGATACTTCAGCCGCCACCACTTTCCGCCGGTCGGGGCGATCTCCAGGTAGAGGCCGCGTTCGTCATAAATCTTGCGGGTCTTGTCGCCGGGCTTTGCGGCGCGAATTGCGGTGTCGGTAAGCGGCATTTGGGGGCAACTCCTTTGGGGTGTTTCTGCTGTTGCCCCCAATCTTGCCCCCAGTTGCCCCCAGAACGCAATAGACGAGTTGGACTATCTCGGACAATAAAAAAAACCCGCAAAGCCTGTAGCAGTGCGGGTTTCTGGTCCTTCGAGCGTTGAATTTACTGGGCTTTTTGGGGGCTTGTGGTCCCCCCGGCAGGAATCGAACCTGCATCTGCCGCTTAGGAGGCGGCCGTTCTATCCATTGAACTACGGAGAGAGGGCGCAATTCTAGCCGGTTCGGCCCTGGCTTACCAAGCTCGACCACATGATTCCGTGCGCAAAACCGATGCGCATCACCCCCGCGTGGGAGCGGCGTAAGCCGCGAATGGGCGTCGGGAAATTGGACACGCTGCTTTCGCGGTTTGCACCGCCCCGATCCGGGGGACGTGTCGTGTCCGGAGCAGGGTTCAGCGCTGCCGTCGCGCCTGAGGCGCGCCGTTGGCGGGTTCGGGCGCGGCCTCTTCGGGGCGGGGGTCGCGTTTCGGGGGCAGGAAGAAGTCGCGCGGGGCGCGCAGCAGGCGCTGGAAGATCAGGCCGATCAGCTCCTGGCCCTGCGCGAAGGTGATGCGCCGTGCCCGCATCGCGACCGACAGCGTCAGCGCGAAGCTCACGGTCAGGTTGGTGATGCCGATCAGCAGCACGCCCAGCAGCGACAGCGCCGCGAGTTGCAAGGGCAGGCCGAACTCCAGGCCGATCAGCGCGTGGCCGACATAGGCCGACGAGAACGCGATGTGGCGGATGTCCAGCGGCAGGCCGAACAATACCCCGAGCGCGGTCACGCCGCCGAGCAGGAAGCCGAAGAAGAAATTGCCCGCCAGCGCACCGAGGTTGCTTTCCACGTAGGCGGACACCCGCTGCATGCGCGCCTCGCCGAACACCCGGCGTGGCCAGCGCAGTTGCAGCAGGCGCTGCGGGATGCGTCCATAGGCCGACAGATTGTCGTAATAGCCCGCGATCAGGCCGGACAGGAACAGGCACACCCCCGCGATCGCGGCGAACACAATCGCGCCGCTCAACGGATGGACATCGTCGAGCATCTTGTAGGCCTCGTCCGGTGCGACGAAGGCGCTGCCGGTCACGGCATGGATCACCAGGCCGATCAGCACCGCCATCGGGATCGCGATGCCGACGTTGCCGAGGATCGCGCCGAGCTGGCTGCGCACGGTGCGCGCGATCAGTTCGACCAGATTGTGCAGGTCGTGATGCTTGCCGCGCGCCTCGCCGATCGAGGCCGCGATCGCGTTCGCGGTCATGGCCGGCTGCTTGGTCGCGACCGTCCCGCCCAGGATGTGGATCAGCACGAAGCCGAGGCCGTAGTTCAGGCAGAACGCCAGCCCGGCGTTCATCGGCGCGAACCCCTGTCGTTCCAGCACCACCTTCAAGGTCGCCATGAACGCGATGATCGCGCCGCCGAGTGCAGCCGAGCGGAGGATGCCGAAATACTCGCGCCGATTCGACGTGATGTAGCGCTCGCCGGTCTTGCTCGCGCTCTCGGTCATGCGCAGCGACAGCAGTTCGACGTTCTTGCCCCAGTAGTCGGACAACTTGTTCTTGCGGCACTCCGCCCTGATCAGCTCCTTCAGCAGGCGCGTGACATGGCTGGCGATCGAGTTGATGTTGCGCTCGCTGCGCAATTGCAGCAGCAGCGCCAGCAGCGCCGAGATCCGCTCCAGGTGCTGGTGCAGGCGCTCCAGCTTGAAGGTCAGCGACAGGCTGGTGCCGATCTTCGCGGCGCGCCGCCGGATGCGCAGCACCACGTCCTCGCATTGGTCGAGCATCACCGCTAGGTGCTTCTCGTCCTCGGTCTCGGCGCTCTCATCGGCCCACCATGCCTTGTAGTTCGCCAGATATGCGACCAGCTCGGCGTTCTGGGCCAGGAACGGCGATTCGTGCTCCTCCAGCGTCGGATCGATGCGCACCAGCTCCGGGTCGAGGCCGATCGACGAGACATGGTAGGACAGCATGCGCAGCGCCTCGATGATCTCCTCGACCGGATCGGGCACTTCGTTGCGGTTGCGCAAGTCGAGTTCGGCTTCGGTCGGGTCGAACAGCGTGTTGATGAAATCGATCCAGACCTCGTCCGGAATCGCATTCACCCAGACCTCGTCGCTGACCTTGTGAAACACCGTCGCGATTACGCCGTTCATGTAGTGCGTGTCGACCACGTCGGGCAGCAGTCGGCCAGAGATGCGCCGCGACGTCTCGGAAAAGAAGCCGGACGACGGCAGCAGGCCGGACGACACGTACAGCGACACCACCTTGCGCTGCATGAACAGGCGGATCACCGCATCGCGGAGCTGTTCCTTGAGATCCTCGCGCCGGCGCAGCAGGCGCTTGAGCACGCGCAGGTGCTCGGTCGCCAGTTCGACGTCGTTCGCGCGCACCGGTCGCAGGCGATCCACCAGGGCGACCCAGGTCTGCACCTCGTCCTCGCCCGGCTGGCCGAATTTTCTCAGGACTGCTTCCATTTGACTCCCGCGGATGCATCGATTCCGGGTCGATGGTGCACCGCATTAACATTGAAACGACCCGCTATGTTAGCAGGCCGGTACAATCATGAGCTTGGTTCATTGCCGGAGTACGAAACGCCATGCCTCTTCTGTCGGTGGACAACGCCTGCCTCGCCTTCGGGCACGTGGCCCTGCTGGATCATGCGTCGTTCCAGCTGGATGCGGGCGAACGCGTCGCGCTGATCGGGCGTAACGGTTCCGGAAAATCCAGTCTGATCAAGGCTTTGGTCGGTCAGGCGGTGCTCGACGACGGCAGCATCTGGCGCCAGGACGGCCTGAAGATCGCCTATGTGCCGCAGGAGCCGGACTTTCCGCTGGAGCGGGACGTGTTCGCCACGGTCGCCGACGGTCTCGGCGACGCGGCCCGGCTGCTGGTCGATTATCATGCCGCGATGCATGCGGTGGCCGACGGCCATGACGATACCGCGATGGCGCGGCTGGAGGCGCTGCAACATGAAGTCGAGCAGGCCGACGCCTGGCGGCTCGATCAGCGCGTGGACGAGGTGCTGCTGAAGTTGGGGCTCGCCGGAGACGTGCCGGTCGGCAGCCTGTCCGGCGGCGGCATGAAGCGCGTCGCGCTGGCCCGTGCGCTGGTGTGCGAGCCCGATCTGCTGCTGCTCGACGAGCCGACCAATCACCTGGACATCGACGGCATCCTGTGGCTCGAGGGTCTGATCCGCGACTTTCGCGGCGCCGTGGTGGTGATCACGCACGACCGGGTGTTTCTGGACCATGTCGCGACCCGCATCATCGAGCTCGATCGCGGCCGCCTCGGCAGCTACCCGGGGCGCTTCAGCGACTATCAGCGGCGCAAGGCCGAGGAACTCGAGTCCGAGGAGAAGGCCGCCGCGCGCTTCGACAAGGTGCTCGCGCAGGAGGAGGTCTGGATACGCAAGGGCGTCGAAGCCCGCCGCACCCGCAACGAGGGCCGCGTGCGGCGTCTGGAGGCCTTGCGGCGTGAGCGCGCGGCCCGTCGCGACCGGCTCGGCAACGTGAAGCTCGCTGTGGACAAGGGCGAGAAGAGCGGCCAGATGGTGGCAGAGCTCACCGACGTGACCAAGCGCTATGACGATCGCGTCATCGTGCGCGACTTTTCGACCCGGATCATGCGCGGCGACCGGGTCGGCCTGATCGGCCCGAACGGATCGGGCAAGACGACGCTGCTGAAGCTGATCCTGGGCGAGATCGAACCGGACAGCGGCACGGTGCGTCGCGGCACGCGCCAGAGCGTGGCCTATTTCGACCAGATGCGCGCGCAGCTCGACCCGGAGCTGCCGCTGACCGAGGTCATCAGCCCGGGCTCGGATTTCGTCGAGATCGGTGGCGAGAAGAAGCATGTGATCGGTTACCTGGGTGACTTCCTGTTCGCGCCGCAGCGCGCTCGCTCGCCGGTCAAGTCGCTGTCGGGAGGCGAGCGCAACCGCCTGCTGCTTGCGCGCCTGTTCGCGCGGCCGGCCAACGTGATGGTGCTGGACGAACCGACCAACGACCTGGATATCGAGACGCTGGACCTGCTCGAGGACCTGCTCGCCGGATACGACGGCACGCTGTTCCTGGTCAGCCACGATCGCGCGTTCCTGGACAACGTCGTCACACAGGTGATCGCGTCCGAGGGCGACGGACGCTGGGGCGAATATGCGGGCGGCTACGAGGACTGGCTGCGGGTGCAGAACGCGCGCGCCACCGAGGCGCGGGAGCAGGCCAGGGCGGAACGCACGCGTGCGCCGGCCCGCGACGCACCGGTCGCCCGCAGCGTCGCGCCAAGGACGGTGAAACTGTCGTTCAAGGAGCAGCGCGAACTCGACGCGTTGCCGGAGCGCATCGCCGCGCTCGAGGCCGAGCAGGCCGGCCTGCATCGCCGAATGGCCGATCCCGCGCTGTATCAGCAGGATCCGGGCGAAGTCGTGCGGGTGAAGGCTCGGCTGGACGCGCTGGAGCAGGAAATAGACGCTGCGATGCAGCGCTGGGAAGCCCTCGAAACCAAGGCCGGCGGGGAGGGTTAAACGCGCCCGCCCCTTGAGGGGAAGGGGCAAACAGGGCGAGCCGTGCCTTGCTTTTGGGTTGATGGAGTCGAATAGCAGGTTCCTTCCCCTTCAAGGGGAAGGAATAGCACGTCGTGCTCACGTGCCAATCGACGTCAGCGCGGGTTCTATAACGTCCCGATCTGGTTGAACCATGCGGCCGCGGCGCCCGAGGCGAGGAATACGCAGGCGTGGAACACACCCCACGCGCGGTAACGGCGCGCGATGACCGCGGGGTCGAGGTCGGAGATCAGGAACAACCGGCGCACCACCGGCTTGCGGATCACATGGGCCTCGGCGATGGAGAGCACCTCGGCGCGCTGCTTCAGCACCTCGCGCCGGGCCTGCGCGCGAGCGAGTTCCCACTCGTCGAGGTCGATCGCGCCGTCGCCGTTCAGGTCGAAGCGTTCCAGCAGCGTCCTTTGATCGGCCTTCCACTCCGCCAGCAGGTCGCGGATCTGGCCGCGCGTGTCGAACACCAGCGAGATGCTGCCCAGCGTCGCGAAGTCGCCGATCACGTAGAGCGGATCGTTCGCGATCAGCGACCACTGGGTGTGGCGCATGTCGCCTCGGTCGAACACGTCGCGACGCCTGACCAGCATGTCGGCGCCCTCCGGGTCCACCGCGACCACGCCGGTGCCGTCGTCGAGCAGAAAGGACGCGTCGCTCTGCTGCGTGCCGACATGGCGCCATTTTCCGTCGCGCTGCTTGCGCTGGGTCACGACCCGGTACCAAAGCAGCGGCAAAGCATTGACCGGCGACAGCAGCGGCGTGCCGTCCAGCGGCCGTCCGTGGCCGCGCAATTCGGTGTAGCCCTGCGCGGCGGATGCGATGCGCGAGGTCGGCGTGTCCGCGATCAGGCGCGCATGGCGGATCGCGCGCAGCCACCCGAACAGTCCGGTGGCCATCAACAGCGTCAACCCGGCGATCGAACCCCAGGCCTCGTCGATCGCCAGCGCGCCCGCGACGATACCGATCTGCAGCGCCGGCAACGTGAGATTCGCGACATCCCGTTTGAGCCTGACCAGCATGCTGCGATGGTATTGTCCGCAGCGCTCACGCGCTGAACAGCGCCTTCAGATCCACATCCGCCTTTTCCGCCTTCGAGAATCGCAACAGCGGCTCCTTCACGAAGTTGAACAGGCGCGCGACGATCAGGTCGGGCACCTCGTCGACCCGCACGTTGAGCAGGTTCACCGCCTCGTTGTACCACTCGCGCCGGTCGGCGATGCCGTTCTCGAGCGCGGTGATGCGCGACTGCAACTGCATGAAGTGTTCGTTGGCCTTCAGCTCCGGATAGGCCTCGGCGACCGCGTAGATCTGCCCCAGACCGATGCGCAGCAGCCCTTCGGCTTCGCCCAGCGCCGGCACGTCGTGCTTCTCGCGCGCGTTGGCGACCTGCGCCCGTGCTTCGGTCACGCGCTGCAGCGTGCTCTGCTCGAACTGCTTGTACTGGCGGCACACCTCGACCAGCTTGGGCAACTCGTCATGGCGCTGCTTCAGCAGCACGTCGATGTTGGCCCAGGCCTTGGCGACGTTGTGGCGCAGATTGACCAGGCCGTTGTAGATGATCACGCCGTACAGCGCGACGATGACGACCAGCCCGAGTAAGATTGCAGTCGAAATGCTCATGGTGCCCCCGCGGTTTTCGCGCATCATAAACGCATTCGAATATCGACGATGTGGCTTTTTCCGCCTCGCCCGGCAGATCCAAATCTTGAAGACCGAACCGACTCCCTTCCTCTTCCGTCCGGGCGTGGTGATCTGCTGCGGCGCGCTGATCCTGACTCTCGCGATGGGGGTGCGCCACACCGGCGGTCTGTTCCTGCAGCCGATGACGCTGGACCAGGGCTGGTCGCGCGAGATGTTCGCGTTCTCGATCGCGATCCAGAACCTGATGTGGGGCGTTTTCCAGCCCTTCGCCGGCGCCTTCGCCGACCGCCATGGCGCCGGCCGCACATTGGTCGGTGGCGCGCTGCTCTACGTGCTCGGCCTGGTCATCATGGCCAACGCGCAGACCGAGCTCGGACTCAACGTCGGCGCCGGGCTGCTGATCGGCATGGGGCTGGCGGGCACCACCTTCAGCGTCGTGCTCGGTGTGGTCGGGCGCATGGTATCTCCCGAGAAGCGCAGCCTCGCGCTCGGCATCGTCAGCGCCGGCGGCAGCTTCGGCCAGTTCGCGGTGCTGCCGGTCGGGCAGGGGCTGATCTCCAGCGTCGGCTGGCATGACGCGCTGCTGTGGCTCGCGGTCGGCATCCTGTTCATCGTGCCGCTGGCGCTGGCGGTGCGCGGCACCAATGGCGCGCCGGCGGGCGGCCAGTCGGTCGGCGAGTCGCTGCGCGAGGCCAACCGTACCGCGAGCTTTCATTTCCTGTTCTGGAGCTTCTTCGTGTGCGGCTTCCAGACCGCCTTCGTGATGCTGCACCTGCCGGCCTTCGTCGTCGATTCGGGCCTGAGCGCGAACGTCGGCATGACCGCGGTCGCGCTGATCGGCCTGTTCAACATCGCCGGCTCCTTTCTCGCCGGCTGGCTGGGCGGACTTTACAGCAAGAAGTGGCTGCTCGCCGGTATCTACGCGCTGCGCGTGGTGGCGATCCTCGCGATCCTGATGTTCCCGCTGAGCGTGACCACGCTGTACGTGTTCTCGGCCGCGATGGGCCTGCTGTGGCTGGGCACGGTGCCGCTGACCAACGGCCTGGTCGGTCACATCTTCGGCATGAAGTTCGTCGGCATGCTGTACGGCCTGGTCTTTCTCGGGCATCAGATCGGTGGCTTTCTCGGCGCGTGGCTGGGCGGCCTGATCTTCGACCTGTCCGGCTCCTACGACATCGCGTGGTGGATCGCGATCGGCCTGTCGGTGGCCGCCGCGCTGCTGTGCATCCCGGTGCGCGAGCGCCCGCTGGCACGTCCGGCGGAGGCGACATGAGGCTGCTGAAGCCGGTGCTGATCGTGCTGGCGGTGCTCGCCGCGGCAGCCCTGCTCGCCGCGCTGTTCGCCGGCTACCGCGATCCGGCCATGCTGATCGACTTCGTTAACATCCTGTACTGCGGTTGAAGAAGGCTTCTGGCTTCGTTCAGGGTACTGCTACACGCAGCGTGGCATTTGCGGCTGATAGCCTGCATGGCGCGAATCAGCAGGTTCCTTCCCCTTCAAGGGGAAGGACAGGATGGGGATGGGTTGGACGGTCGTTGTTGTGGACCCCATCCCCCACCCAACCTCCCCCTTGAAGGGGGAGGAGCAGAGATGTCGTGCCTTTCTTGAAGTGGGAGGGGCAGAGATGTCGTGCCTTTCTTGAAGTGGGAGGGGCAGAGGTGTTGTGCCTTTCTTGAAGTGGGAGGAGCAGAGATGTCGTGCCTTTCTTGAAGTGGGCGGAGCAGGACCGTTGTGTCATTCCCGTCGAGGGGGAGGGGAGTTGTGCCTTCCCTGCAAGCGGGTGGAGTCGATCGGCAGGGATTGGCGTGCCCGCGGTGAAAGGCTGGCAGCGTGAATCAGCAGGTTCCTTCCCCTTCAAGGGGAAGGACAGGATGGGGATGGGTTCAACTCCCGGGCGATGCACGCCAGCACGGCATCCGTCTGCGTTAGCACCTCGTCGTTCCAAAAGCGCATCACGCGAAATCCCGCACGCTCCAGCACCTCAGTGCGCACCGCATCATGAGTGGTGGCATCCAAATGCTGGGAGCCGTCCACTTCGATGACGAGTTGATGCTCCAGACATACGAAATCAAGGATGTACCCGTGGAACGGATGCTGTCGCCGGAATTTGACGCCGAGTTGGCGGGCACGCAAGCACTGCCAGAGCTTGCGTTCGGCGTCGGTCAAGTTTTTGCGCAGCCTTTTTGCGAAGGTTCGGTTCTGCGAGCTGCTTTGTCCGTGCATTCGAATCGAACTCCTTGGTGACCCATCCCCATCCTGTCCTTCCCCTTGAAGGGGAAGGGACCTGCTGATTGCGGTTCCGCGAACTTCTGAGGCGCCCGGCCATTTCTTCCTGCCCCAGGCATTCCGTCCTGCTCCAGGCATTGCTTCCTGCCCCAGGCAATGCTTCCTGCCCCAGGCAATGCTTCCTGCCCCAGGCATTGCTTCCCGCTTCATGGATTTCGTCCTGCCCCAGGCATTGCTTCCCGCTTCATGGATTCCGTCCTGCCCCGGGGATTGCTTCCTGCTTCACAGATTCCGTCTTGCCGTAGCCATTCCCTTCAGCCCCGACCATTTTTTCGTCGATAAAGGCCGAACGACCTTGCCTCGAGTCCTTGATTCGGGGGCGTTGGTCGGTCGCCGCAGGATCATGGAAGCGCCTCGTCCTCGGGCAGGAAGCGTGCGCGCTGGTCCTGCGGTACGCCGAGGCGCTGCAGCAGCGGCTCGCGGGCGATGCGGAGCAGTTTCTCGAGTTCGACGATGTCGTCGGGCAGCGCGGGGTCGTCCCAGCCGCGTGCGACGTGGCGGGTGAAGCGGTTCGCGAGCAGCACATTGCGCACGCGCGGATTGTCCCGGTCGGCCTCGTCGAGCAGGCGCAGCAGCAGCTCGGGGAGCTTCCAGGCGCGCGCGAGGCCGAGCTGGATCCCGTTGAAGGTTGCGCCGAGGATGGTGCGCTGCGCGATGTCGCTGCGCAGGCGCGGGTCGCGCTGCTGCATGCGCTGGATGCGCAGGCACGGTTCCGGCGCGAAGGTCCAGCACAGGATCTCGGCGGTCTCGTGCAGCAGCGCCGCCACCGTGATCTCGTTCGCATCCATGTCGTGGCGCAGGATCGCCCAGTCGCGTGCGTACTGCGCCGCGCGCCGCGCCCGGGTGATCACCTGAAGCGCGCCCAGCAGCGCCTTCGGGTGCGAGGCCAGGCGGTCCTCCAGCGTCTCCATGCCCGAGAAGGCATTCAGAAACGGCGCGATGCCCATCATCATGATCGCGCGGTCCATCGTCGTGATGTCGTGGTTCTGCGCATCGCGCCGGTTGGCCTGCAGGTGCGCGAGCACCTTGACCGTCATCAGCGGGTCGGCGAGCACCGCAGCGGCGATGCGGCGCGCGTTGACCGAGTCCTGCTCGTCACGCAGCGCGTCGAGCGCGCGCACGGTGCGCCGCAGCACCGGAATGTGCTGCGCGGACAGGAACGCGACATGGTCGTCTGCCGAGGCCAGCGGTGAATCGAGCATCGTCATGCGGGGCAGTCTCGTCATCGGATGCCGGGATTATCGGCGGCCCGCCGCCGAAACTGAAGTGCCGCACCCTGAGCATACGATTGCCGGCATGCGGCTCACCCGGTACGAGCGGCGCCAGCCCCGAATCGGCGCATCCACACTCCACGGCCGATTCGCGGCTGGCACCGCTTATACGTGTTCATGCACGGCCGTGCCCATACCGGGCAGGTGCGTCGGGAGCCGCAAAAAAAAGCGTTCACACGATTGCCTGGCCGCGCGGGCCAAGAATGTTGCGTGGATTTGGCTATAATCGTGCAGACGTCGCGCGCGAGCCGTGCCTGCGCCCGTCGGCCAACGAGCGGAGGAGACCCGACATGAACGATGCGCCTTTCAAGGCCTTTCTGATCAACCAGGACGACAACCGCAAGGTCGTCAGCGGCCTCGGGACGATGACGCCGGACCAGCTCGACAAGGGCGAGGTCACGATCCGGGTCCATTACTCGAGCATCAATTACAAGGACGCATTGGCCGCGACCGGCGCCGGCAAGATCATCCGGCGTTTTCCGTGCGTGGGTGGCATCGACATGTCGGGCGAGGTCGTCGACAGCGCCGATGCGCGCTTCAAGCCCGGCGACAAGGTCATCGCGACCAGCTTCGACATCGGCGTCGCGCATCATGGCGGCTATGCCGAATACGCGCGCGTGCCGGCCGACTGGGTGGTGCCGCTGCCGGCCGGGCTGGACCTGTTCGAGGCGATGGCGCTGGGCACTGCCGGCTTCACCGCGGCCCTGGGCGTGGTGCGCATGGAAGACAACGGCCTCGCGCCGGCCAACGGCCCGGTCGTCGTGACTGGTGCGACCGGCGGGGTCGGCGGGCTCGCGATCGACATGATGTCACGGCTCGGCTATCACGTGGTGGCGTTGACCGGCAAGGCGGCCGAAACCGCTTACCTGAAGGGACTGGGCGCGGCCGAGATCAAACTGCGCTCGGACATCGACTTCGACAAGGTGCGTCCCCTCGAGGCGGCGCAATGGGCCGGGGCGGTAGACAACGTCGGCGGCCAGATCCTGCACTGGGTGCTCGCGACGATGAAGCAGGCCGGTACGGTTGCGAGCATCGGCAATGCGGCGAGCTTCAAAATCAGCACCACGGTGTTCCCGTTCATCCTGCGCGGCGTAAGCCTGCTCGGCATCGACTCGGGCTACATGGGCTTTCCGACCCGCCAGCGCGTGTGGGACCGCCTCGCCACCGACCTGAAACCCGCGCATCTGGCCGAGGTCACGCGCACACTGGATTTCGACAGTCTCCCGGGGGCCTTCGACGCCTATATCAGGGGCGAGGTCAAGGGGCGCACCGTCGTGCGCATCGGCGGCCAGGGCTGACCGGTCATGAGCTTCGGCGGCGATCAGGACAGTGGAGCCATTGCCAAGCTGCTGATCGTCGACGACTCGCGCATGGTCCGCGCGACCATCATCAAGCACATCCGCGGACGCTTCGAGTTCCGTGAGGAGGCCGACGGCGAGGCCGCGTGGCAGACGCTGGTGGTCGATCCCGACATCGAGCTGCTGGTGACCGACATCGGCATGCCGCAGCTCGACGGTTTCGGCCTGCTCGAGCGGGTGCGCGCGTCCAGGCTGCCGCGCCTGCAGCACATGCCGATCCTGGTCATCTCGGGCGACGAGGACGACGATGCGCGCGAGAAGGCGCGCAAGCTCGGCGCCAACGATTTCATCAGCAAGGGCATCGGCAGCGCCGAACTGCTCGCCCGGCTGGACTCGCTGTCGCGGCTCGCACGCACCCGGCGCGAACTCGAGGCAAGCCGCGCGGCGCTGGCCAGTCAGCGTCCGGTCGACCCGGCGACCGGCCTGGCGACGCCGGCCTACCAGAACATGAAGGGTTCGCAGGAGCTCGCGCTGGCGCGCCGCCATCAGATCGGACTCAGCGTGATGGCGGTCGCGATCGATGCGTTCGACGAACTGGCGACGCGCCATGGCGCGAACCTGCAGCAACTGATCGGGCGCAAGCTGGCATCCATCCTGTCGTCCAAGGTGCGCCAGGAGGATACCGTCGCCGAGATTGCGCCCGGGCGCTATGTCGTGACATCGCCGCACAGCGACATGCTCGCCTGCAGCACTTTCGCGCTGCGGCTGCAGAAGGCGATCGAAAAGCTGGTGATGACTTACCGCGACGAGCGCATCGGCATCACCGTGTCGATCGGCGTCGCGAGCTCCACGGTGGACGGCGTGGAATCGGTCGATCGGCTGGTCGCGGTCGCGACCGCGCGCGTGCAGGATGCCACGCGGGCGGGCGGCAACCGCGTCGTCAGCGACGGCGGCGAGATCGGCGAGGCCCAGCTGGCGGCAACGTACAGGCCGGCAAGCATCGACCAGATGCTGGCTGCGCTGCGCGCGGGCGCCGGGGCCGATGTGCCGGCAAGGCTGCCGGCGGTGGTGGCGGCATTGTTGCCGCTGCTCGAACTGATCGAGACCCGCCTCAACGTCGGCCTGCCGCTGGATGCGCTGCGCCGGCACGCCGAAGGAGGCCCGATCCATGGCTGAACGGCAGCTTCGCGGCTCGCGCCGCTCCCACAGCCCCCGCACGCTCCCGCTCCACCCTTTAGGAGCGGCGCCAAGCCGCGAAACCATGGCGGCCCAGAACAAGATCCCTGCGAATCCATTTCGCGGGGGTCATAACCAGTCGGCAAGCCGGCCGCGGGCGACAGCCCGTTGCCGGCCACCGTGCCTCCGGACCCGTTCCGGATCAAGCGGCGCCGACACCTCGAGCAGCACTGTTGAAACGTAGGGAATTGATAGGGAGAGGTAGCGTTCATGAGTAAATACGAGGAATTTCATCGCCGTTCGATCGAGGATCGCGACGCATTCTGGGCGGAACAGGCCGAGCTGGTGCACTGGAACAAGCCGCCGGAACAGATCTGCGACTTCTCCAACCCGCCCTTCGTCAAGTGGTTCAAGGGCGGCGAGACCAACCTGTGCTACAACGCGGTCGATCGTCATGCGGCCGCCCGTCCCAACGATCGCGCGCTGGTCTACATCTCGACCGAGACCAACGAGGAAAAGGTTTATACCTTCGCCGAGCTGCAGCGCGAAGTCGAGCGCATGGCCGCGATCTACCAGGATCTGGGCGTCAAGAAGGGCGACCGCGTGCTGATCTACATGCCGATGATCGCCGAGGCGGCCTTCGCGATGCTGGCCTGCGTGCGCATCGGCGCGATCCATTCGGTGGTGTTCGGCGGCTTCGCGGCCGGCTCGCTCGCGACCCGCATCGACGATGCGAAGCCGGTGCTGATGGTGTCGGCCGATGCCGGCATGCGCAACGGCAAGCCGGTGCCTTACAAGCACCTGGTCGATGAGTCCTGCAAGCTGGCCGAGTTTCCGCCGGCCAAGGTGCTGATCGTCGATCGTGGGCTGGACAAAGGTTTTCCGCGGGTCGAGGGTCGCGATGTGGACTACGCCGAGCTGCGCGCCAAGCACATGGATGCGCAGGTGCCGGTGACCTGGGTCGAATCGTCCGAGCCGAGCTACATCCTGTACACGTCCGGCACAACCGGCAAGCCCAAGGGCGTGCAGCGTGACACCGGCGGCTACCTGGTCGCGCTGGCCTCGACCATGCCGCACATCTTTACCGGCGAGCCGGGCGAGACCATGTTCGCGACCTCCGACATCGGCTGGGTGGTCGGACACAGCTATATCATCTACGGCCCGCTGATCGGCGGTCTGGCGACCATCATGTACGAAGGTACGCCGCTGCGTCCGGACGCCGGCATCTGGTGGCAGATCGTCGAGAAGTACAAGGTCGCGGTGATGTTCTCGGCGCCGACCGCGGTGCGCGTGCTGAAGAAGCAGGATCCGGCCTTCCTCAAGAAGTACGACCTGTCCTCGCTGAAGCACCTGTTCCTGGCCGGCGAACCGCTGGACGAGACCTCGCACGAGTGGATCATGAGCGAGCTCGGCATCCCGGTCATCGACAACTACTGGCAGACCGAGACCGGCTGGCCGATGCTGGCGATCTGCCGCGGCGTCGAGGACAGCCCGATCAAGCTCGGCTCGCCGGCCTTCCCGGTGTATGGCTACGATCTGCACATCTTCCGCGAGGACGGCACCGAGTGCGGCGCCAACGAGAAAGGTATCGTTGCGATCGTGCCGCCGTTGCCGCCGGGTTGTCTGTCGACGGTGTGGGGTCAGGACGAGCGCTTCGTGTCCACGTACTTCACCACCTTCAAGGACCCGGTGGTGTATTCCTCGTCCGACTGGGGTATCAAGGACGACAAGGGCTATTACACCATCCTCGGGCGCATGGACGACGTGATCAACGTCGCCGGCCATCGCCTCGGCACGCGCGAGATCGAGGAGGCGGTGCAGACCCATCCGGCGATCGCCGAAGTCGCCGTGGTCGGTGTGGCCGACCAGTTGAAGGGTCAGATGCCGATGGCCTTTGCGGTGCTCAAGGACGCGAGTCTCGCCGATACCGCTGAAAAAGCCGCCGTGCTCGAGAAGGAAGTGATGAAGCGGGTCGACGCCAGCCTCGGCGCGATCGCCCGCCCGGGCCGCGTGCATTTCATCACCGGCCTGCCCAAGACCCGCTCCGGCAAGATGCTGCGCCGGACCATCCAGGCGCTGGCCGAAGGCCGCGATGCGGGCGATCTGACCACGATCGAGGATCCGTCAACTCTGGAGCAGATCCGGGGGGCGTTGAAGAGCTGATCTGCAGTGTCGTCGGGCGGGGGCAAGTGCCCCTGAACGAGGCGCAGATCTGCACCTGAACGGAACAACGGCCCGCGAATGCGGGCCGTTGTTTTTGGTCCAGACCTTGCTCGATCCCTTTCTGCATGCCGCGTTCGATGGCGAGGCGCTCGACGCTGGTGACGTACTTCAGGTTGCGTTCTACTTCGATGTTTTCGATAGGGTGCCACAATCTGGATTCGAGTTCGTCGGGCAGGCGCATCATCCAGTCGATCGCGGCGAACAGTTCGAGGACGTGTGTTCTTGTCCAGTCGCGTCGCGCACGATCTGGCGCAGTTCCTTGTCCAGAAAGGTGTGTCCGCGGTCCCAGTCGATCTCACAACCTATGAGCCGCGCGGTCGCAACGGCAACACACGCAAGCGTGCACGATTCGGATCGACGGTGACGAGTGCGCCTTGTTCGAGTTCCGGCCCCATCTGCTGCAACGCGGCTACGATCCGGGCGCCAATGACGTCCGGGCTGATATCCTCGGCACGAATCTGCACGACGCTGGGCTTGTCGCCCTGCGTAGCGGCGAGGATCGCACCGAAGTCCAGATCGTGGGTCAGCACCACAAAGTCCTCGGCTTCGGCATACGCCATGATTTCAGAGTCTGGCGCATCTTTTTCACCGATGTCCGACCAGTGCGCTGCAACGATGCCTTCGTCCGCCAGAAAACCAACCCAGCGCGGAGACAGGTTCATGTCGATGAGCAGCTTCATGCAGTGCCGAGAATGACCTCGCGTTCCTCGGAGCGCCACGCGGCATACCTAAGCGCCTGCATCACATCTTCCCGTTCAAGGTATGGATAGTCGGCAAGAAGCTGATCCACACTGTGGCCCGCACCGACCTGACCAACCACCATGCCGACCGTGACCCGGGTCCCCCGGATGCACGGCTTGCCGCCCATGACATCCGCGCGCAAAGTGATGCGATCAAACTGTCTCATAGTCGCCTCCCGGGCGAAAACCGCTCTTTAGTTTTCGTTGAAAACGTCGTCGAGGCTATCGCGGCTTGCGCCGCTCGCTACCCCGAAGCTTGCAACGGCCTGTGGGAGCGCCGCAAGGCGCGAAACGCGCGTAGTTACGGGTGTTGAAGTCCCCCACGACAGTTCATGCAATTGCCCTGCGCGCGAGCCCAGCCTTCAGTTCTCGGTAAAGACGTCGTCGAGGCTGTCGGCGCCGAGCAGGCGCTCAGCCCAGCGCTCGAGCTGTTCGGTGGTAGCGCTGGCGAGGCGTTCGGTGACCGGGCCGGGAAGTGGGCCGAAACGGCTGGCGAGCAAACGCGCCAGCAGCGCTCTGCTGCCTTCCTCGCGACCTTTTTCGCGCCCTTCCTCGTGGCCTTCTTTACGACCCTTCTCCATGCCGCGTTCGATGGCAAGGCGCTCCACGCTGGTGACGTACTTCACGTTGCGTTCTCCTTCGATGTTTTCGATATGGTGCCACAATCTGGATTCGAGTTCGTCGGGCAGGCGCATCATCCAGTCCTCGCGTCTATCGTGCCGATGGCCGCGCACGAGCTTGTCGACATGGCGGCGGCCGAGTTTGGCGTCGCGCACGATCTGGCTCAGTTCCTTGGCGAGGAAAGTGTGTCCGCGGCCGACGATCGTCGTTGAGCGTGTATCTGGTCTGTGGTGCTGCGCCGACTCAAGGCAGGAAGCAGGCGATGTTGGCGCCCACGCGCAGACCGTCCACCTTGTCGAAATGGGCATCGAGCGTCAGCAGGGCGAGGCCATGCTCCAGCGCGCTCGCAGCAATCCACATGTCGTTCGATGGGATGGGTTGCCCCTTGGTCCGTAGTGCCGAATAGACGAGTGCGTAGCTGTCGGCCGTATCGGCAGTCAGTGCAAGCACATCCACGCGCGGCGAATTCAGGAAGGCGGAAAGTTCGGATCGATTCCGGGCTTCGCGGTTTCCTGCGGCGAAGCCGCCAAGCAGTTCGCCCAGGACGACCGGGCTGATAAAGAGTCGATCTGCATGGGTGAAGACTTCGATAATCTCTGAGTTGCCCCGCAAGAATGCAGCGTATGCATTCGTGTCGATCAGTATCGGTCGCACCGGGCTACTTCCAGAGATCGGGATCGATCGTCTCGAATGGGGCGATCGCGGCATCGAATGCTGCGGCGTCCTCTTCGCTCCAACTGCCAGCCAAGGCGTCGAGATCATGATGGCGTCTCAGGCGGGGTTTGGAGGGACCTGTCCCGAGTCCTTGTTCCAGCAGTCGCACCACGGTTGCATTCACGCTCGCGCCCTCACGGGTGGCGAGCGACTTTAACGCGGCCAAGGTTTCCGGGTCCAGTCCCCTCACGCTCAAGTTGGACATGCTCTCACCTTCTGACGGCACACTGATGGCAATAAATGATACAGCCCGCGTGAATGCTGTCAACGCGGGAGCTGGCATGGGGAGGCGCATCATCGAGTCGATCGCGGCGCACAGGTCGAGGATGCGGGTCTTGGTCCAGTGGTGTTGGTACAGCAGGCGTACGAGCCTCCGATCGGCCTCGAAGCGTTCGGGCGGAGCATGGCGCGTGCCACGGGTGTCCGGCGCGAAGGGATTGGGGTGGGCCAGCAGCCGAAGCGGCTGATCTTATGATTTCCGCGGTGCCGGAACCGTGGTGCCTCGCTCTGGCCTATGTCCGCTGCCTGAGGGCCTCGACCACCGGCATCCGGGACACCTTGCGAGCCGGAAACAGCGCCGCGAGTGTGGTGGCGACGACGCCGATCGCGAAGGCGGTCGCCGTGGTGGTCGCGTCCAGGCGGATCAGCGCGACGTAGCCGGCGTTCGCGTTCGGGGGCGGGGGCATCGGCACACCGATGGCCGAGATCGCCAGCGCGAGCACCACGCCCGCCGCCGTGCCGAGCGTTGCGCCGATCAGACCCAGCAGCAGGTTCTCCGCGACGATGAGCCTGCGGATGTCGCGCCGCCGGTTGCCCAGCGCCTGCATCGTGCCGAACTCGTTCATGCGCTCGAACGCGCTCATGTTGACGGTGTTGGCCACCGACAGAAGCACCATCAGCAGAATGATCACCTGCAGCACTCCGAACTGGCGTTCGTACAGCAGCAGCGTCTTCTCGTAGAAGTCCGATAACTGCATCCAGCTGCGCACCTCGAGCGAATCAGGCAGCAGTGCGGCGATCGCGGCCACCGCCGCATCGGTATCCGGGGTCTGGTTCAGCGAAACCACCAGCAGATTCGCGTCGTCGGTGGCGAGCAGCTCCTGCGCGGCCATCAGCGGGATGCGCATCGCGCGGGCATCGTAGTCCTTGGAGAAGCTCTCGAAGATGCCGACCACCTCGAACTCGAGCGAGTTCAACGATCCGTCGAACGTGGATGCGACCAGCGTGACGTAGTCCCCCGCCGCCAGCCCCAGCGCCTGCGCGACGCCATGGCCGATCGACATGCCGAACAGATCGTCGTCGCGCAGGGGGCGACCCGACACGATGCGCATGTACGAGCCGATGCGCGACTCCTTGTCGGGTTCGATGCCTTCCCCGACGATGGCCAGATCCCGCCTCCCGTTGTTCAGCAGTCCGGCGAAGCTCAGGCGGCTCGACACCTCCCTGACCGCGGGTAGCGCGGCAATCCGCGCCGCCACGGTGCGGGGTTCGTCGATCAGGAACTGCTCGGGCTGGCGCGTGCCGCGTTCGATGAAGTCCTTGCGGAACACCTGCGCGTGCCCGGTCTGCGAATGGATGATGGCCTCGCCCAGCTGCACGAAGATGTCCTTCACGAAGCCACCCGACAGGATCAGGCTGGCCACGCCGAACATGATGGCGGCCAGCGTCACCGCGGTGCGGATCCGTTGGCGGAAGACGTTGCGCAGGGCGAGCTTGAACAGCATGGCGTCAGCTCTGATGTCGGAGGGCGTCGACGATGTTCATCCGCGACGCCTTCCACGCCGGCAGGATGCTCGCGATCAGCGTGGTCAGGAATGCGAGCAGGAAACCGTCCCATGCCAGCGATGCGGAGATGTCGATCTCGGCGATGTAGCCGCGCGCCATGCCGGGCGGCGGCGGCATCGGTATGCCGACCACCGAGATGATCCAGCCGAGCAGCAGCGCCACGCTTACGCCGATCACGCCGGCGACCAGCCCGAGTGCGACTCCTTCCCAGATGAACAGCGTCAGAATGCCGCGTCGCCGCACCCCGATCGCCATCGACGTGCCGATCTCGGTGGTGCGCTCGATGACCGCCATCGACAGCGTGTTGGAGATGCTCAGCACCACGATGAAGGCGATCATCAGCCGCACCACTGCGACCTGGCGGCCGAACAGCTCGACCGTGCTGTTGTAGAAATCCGCGAGCTCGGTCCACGGAATCACCTCGTAGTGTTCGGCCGACAGCGTGCCGCGCAGGCTGTCGAGCGCGATGCCGGTATGGTCGGTGTCGTCGAGCAGCACCACCCAGCTCGTCGCACCGTCCACCCGCATCAGGTTGCGCGCGACATCGATCGAGATCCGCAGTGCCGTGTCGTCGTAGGCCTTGACCGGCGTCGTGAAGGTGCCCGCGACGGTCAGCTCGACCGCATTCACGCCGCCGTCCGCGGTTGTGGCCAGCAGCACCACCTGGTCGCCGACGCGCGCATCGGCGTTCGCGGCCAGCCCTTCGCCGAGCACGACCGAATCGGGGCCGCCCCGCAGCAGGTCGACGCCTTCGACGACCTCGATCGCCTTGCTGATCGGCTGCTCGGCCGCCGCATCGACGCCGTCGCCGACAAAGGAGATCGTCGTGTCGCCCTTGCTCAGCAACCCGGTGAAGGCCAGCCGTGGCGCGACCGTGCGGATCGCGAAGCCCGCGCCCGGCACGACCACCGACAGGTCCTCGCCGAGCAGAAAGTTGTAGGGGTCGGCGATGCCCTCGTCCATGTATCCGGGGCGGGTGATCTGCACATGCCCTAGCTGCGACTGGATCGCCGCCTCGCGCATACCCCACAGCACCCAGTTGATGAAACCGCCCGCCAGCAGAAAACACACCACCCCGCCGCAGATGATCGCGAGCGCGAGCAGCGTCCGGCGCCGGTGTCGCGCCAGATTCAGCAGCGCGATCCGGGCCTGTTGGACGTTGTCTCGCAGAAATACACGCCACATGGAAGTGCGATCCTCGGGAATGAGTTGCTATCATAACTGCTCGCCGACCGCCCATGAAGGAGAGTTGCCGATGGGCAACCACATCGATTTCGACTATGACGCTGCGTTTTCGCGCAACCTCGGCTGGGTCACGGTCGAGGAGCAGGCCGCGCTGCGCGGCAAACGTGTCGCGATCGCGGGCATGGGCGGCGTGGGTGGCGTGCACCTGCTGACGCTGGCGCGGCTGGGCGTCGGGGCGTTCAACCTGTCCGATTTCGACACCTTCGATCTCGCTAATTTCAACCGCCAGGCCGGCGCCGCCATGTCGACGCTGCAGCGCCCCAAGCTGGACGTGATGATAGCCATGGCGCGGGACATCAACCCGCAGGCCGACATCCGCCCGTTTCCCGAGGGCGTGTCGGCCGACACGCTTGACGCGTTCCTGGACGGCGTCGATCTGTATGTGGATGGACTGGACTTCTTCGCTTTCGACGCGCGCCGTGCGACCTTCGCGGCCTGCGAACGGCTCGGCATTCCGGCGGTCACCGCGGCGCCGCTCGGCATGGGCGCGGCGGTGCTGAGCTTTCTGCCCGGTCACATGGGTTTCGAGGACTACTTCCGGCTCGAGGGCTGCGACGACGAGGAGATGGCGGTGCGCTTCCTGCTCGGGCTGTCGCCCGCGATGCTGCAACTCGGCTACCTGGTCGATCGCTCCCGCGTCGACCTGGCAGCGCGGCGGGGTCCGTCAACGGTGGCGGCCTGCCAGCTCTGTGCAGGCGTTACCGCGGTCGAATCCCTGAAGATCCTGCTCGGGCGCGGCGACGTGCTGGCCGCGCCGCGCGGCTTTCAGTTCGACGCCTACCGCAACCGCCTGCGGCGCACCTGGCGCCCCGGCGGAAACCGCAATCCGCTGCAGCGGCTGGGCCTGTGGATCGCGCGCCGCCAGCTGCAGCGCATGAAGGCCGACGGAGGTGCGCATGGCTGACCGGGACACCTTGCTGGGCATTCTGGACCGCGCGCGCTGGGCGCCGAGCGGAGACAACACGCAGCCGTGGCGCTTCGAGATCGTGTCGGACACCCACATCGCGGTGCACGGCTTCGATACGCGCTCGCAGGTGCTGTACGACTTCGATGGACGTCCCAGCCAGATGGCGCATGGCGCGCTGCTCGAGACGCTGCGCATCGCGGCCAGCGCACGCGGGCTCCGCACTGCATGGCGAGTTCGCGAAGGCCGGCCCGACACCGCGCCGATCTACGACGTCGAACTCGTGCCCGAGGGCGGCCTGCAGGCCGATGCGTTGCTGCCCTTCATCGAGACCCGCACGGTACAGCGCCGGCCGATGCGCACCACGCCGCTCGGCGACGACCAACGCGCCGCGCTGGCCGCATCGGTCGGGCCGGATTTCGATCTCCAGTTCTTCGACGGTTTTGCGCGACGCCGGGCGGTCGCGCGGCTGCTGTGGCGCAACGCGCATATCCGGCTGACCTGCCCCGAGGCCTTTCATGTGCATCGCGACATCATCGAGTGGGGCGCGCGCTTCAGCGCCGACCGCATCCCGGAACAGGCGGTCGGCGTGGATCCGGCCACCGCGAAGCTGATGAAGTGGGTCATGCACAGCTGGGAGCGGGTCGCGTTCTTCAATCGCTACCTGATGGGCACCATCGCACCACGGGTTCAGCTCGATCTGCTGCCGGCGCTCGCGTGTGCGGCGCACCTGCTGCTCAAACCCCGGCACGCGCCGCAAGGCCTGGAAGACCATGTGCGGGCCGGTGTCGCGATGCAGCGCCTGTGGCTCACCGCCGCGGCCCAAGGCCTGCACCTGCAGCCGCAACAGACGCCGGTGATCTTCCGTTGGTACGTGCGGGCGGGAAGGAAGATATCCGCCGCGCCGGCGATCGACCCCGCCGCGGCAGCACTGAGCGACGATTTCGAGCGCCTCGCGTCGGCCGGGCGTGACGATCCGTTCGCGTTCTTCTGCCGCGTGGGGCGCAGCGCCGTGCCCACGGCGCGCTCGGTGCGCAAGGAACTGGAGGAGTTGATGCTCTGACGCGGCCAACCGTCTGGTCGCGATCGCGGCCGGTCCGCCGGTTCGGGTCGATGCGCCGGTCGCTGCTTCGGCCGGAGCGCGCAGTTCAGGTCGGCCCGGATGTGTCGGGATTGGCCCCCGCGGCGTAGCCGGCGTCGATCTCGCCGCGAATCACCTCCCACATCGGCCGGATAAGCGGCCGGATGCCCGCGACGCTGCCCTGCACGTCGATGACCGACGGCACGCGCGTGCCGTGATGCTCGATCGGCGGTCCGATCCCGGTCAGCGCAAAGCCGAGCCGGTTTATATGGGCCGCGAGCCGCGGTTCGGTCAGCACGAAACACTGCGTGATACCTTCCCTTAGCGCGATCGCCATCGTGCCCAGATACAGCGCGACCGGGATGAACGGAAAGCGGGGTGCGGCCGGCGTGCCGAAGTCGGAGTCGCTCAGCGCCACCGCATGGTTCGCCTCGCCGCGCCGGCGACGGAAGGTTCCACACACCGCCAACCGCGACACTTCGGCGATGCGGTTTCGTGGCAAGGCCCGCGCGTCCACGGTGTGCCGGTCGAGATTGACTTCACAGGCGCGTTCGAACGGCAGCAGCGTGTCCGGCGCTTCGGGCCGCGCCAGCACCAGCCGGGTGCAGCCGACCAGCGTGTGCGAGGGGTCCGACGTGCGCAGCAGGCAATGCACGCTGTGCCGGTCGAATTCGTCGGTCTCGCGGCGGTCCTCACGGACCGGCTCGAAGCCGAGGTCCTCGCAATAGACCTGGTGACGGACTTCGAAGACCTGGCTGCGCGTGGCATCGTCCAGCGCGGGCAGGATCTCGAAGTAGCTCGAAAAACCCTCGCCCAGATCACGGGTGGCAAAGCTCGGTTCGGTCATGATCTCCTCTCGTGCGCGCCATTTGGCTCGGCCCAGATCATTGTAGTGCAGCCCGGGGCCGAGTGGCAGCGCAATTGCATGACGCATGGTGCGTCGAGCTCGTGCGCGAGTCGCGCTTGTCGGTAGAATCTTGCCAGTCCTGCACGCACGTATCGCGGCACAACGACCGAACGGACGGTGAACCGCGCGGCCGGTCGACGGGCATTACGGTCGCGCCGGTGCGGGTTCGAGTCGATGAACGGGAGGGTTCGCAATGCGAAAGATCACACCGGTACAGATCGGTTGCTTCATGCTGCTGTTGGCTCTGGCGCTGGCGCTCGGCGTCGGCACCACCGCGCTGGTGTTCGGCGGGCTTCCGCTGGGCGACTTTCGCGGGGTGTTCCTGGTGTTCGCCGCGCTGGTGCTGATCCAGGTCTGGGCGCTGGTGGTGTATCGGGCCTTCCTGCGCGTGTGGCCGCTCGTACCGGGCGACATCGAGGCCGGGTCGCGACAGGAGTTCATCTACCATGTGTATGTGTTGTTCTACCTGCTGGTGTTCTATCCGGTGATGCGCAGCGGTTTCATGCCGGCACCGCTGATGCGCGCGTACTACCTGGCGCTCGGTGCGCGGCTCGGGGACAACACCTACAGCCAGGGCATTATCCACGACCCGCCGTTCGTACGCATAGGCGCGAATTCGGTGGTCGGCCAGTCGGCATTGCTGATTCCGCACGTGATCGAGGGCCAGCGGCTCGGGCATTACCCGATCCGGATCGGGGACCGGGTCACCATCGGCGCGAACGCGGTGGTGCTGTCCGACGTCGTCATCGGCGACGGCGCGATCGTCGCGACCAGCGCGCTGGTCGTGAAGGGTACGCGTATCGGGTCGGGCGAGGTGTGGGCCGGTGTGCCGGCGAGGCGGATCCGCGGAGGCGAGGGCTGATCCGCGCTTCGAACGTCCGTTCGCACTGCCGGTGCCATCGTGCATTCGTCCGTCGGCGAGGTCATAAAAAAGGGCCGCTTCCGCGGCCCTTTCGGATCTTGCAAGTAATTGCTCAAGCGGCAAGCGACTTGCGCCGACGCACGGCGAAACCGACACCGAGCAGGCCGAGACCGAGCAGGCTCAGCGTGGCGGGTTCGGGCACTGGCGTCGTGATGCTGCCGAGGCGCAGGTCGATGTCGAATGCTCCGCCGAGTGGCGCTCCGTCAATGCCCACATTCAAACGCAGTACCAAGGCGCCAAGGTTCGTGAAATCGACAGTCTGATTTTCGTCCTCGCCACCGCAAGTAATGTTGTTCACGCCAGTTGCAGGGTTGTCAGTTCCGCAGAGCGTCGCGTCGGTGAAGCCTGAGAACGGAATGAAGGTCGTCACGGGACCCGTACCCGTAGGTACTGACGTAGCCGCGAAATTGATCTTCGTCCAGTTGTCATCATCAGTGAATGCGATCACCTCGAAGTTCCAGTTGGCATCCGACGAAATGGTCTCGACGATGAATCCGTCGAGCAGACCGCCTCCGGTCAGATCGATACTACCCAGACCAGTGGTGTCATAGTTGCCGCCCCCAATGTAGGCAGTGGCCCCGTCCCACACGACTTCGCCAAAACCCTTCACCCCGGAGTCATTATTGAAGCTCAGAAGGCCATCGACCTCCATTGAGGTTCCGGCGCTCGAAGTAGCGCCGCTCTTTTCGACTACCTGTACGTGAAGATCGCGATATCCCCCGAGGATACTGTCATCCCCGGCGGCTCCGACTTGGCTGACGACAGAGGTGCCTTCGGTTGTCGACTTTATCTCGGTTTGTCCAGTGGTGAACAGATCAACCAAGAGTTCTGCACTTGCATTCGCGCTGACAGCCAGCAACCCCGCGGCGGCCAGTGACGTGATCAGTAGTTTCTTTTTCATGTCTTCATTCTCCTGTGATCGATGAAACATTTCAGGACCGATTCAGGAATCCAGCCGTGCTGCTCGCCGAACTCCGATCTTCTGCATTACCAAACCTTCAGAATCGCCCTCCATTCTACGGATAGCAACGACTGTGCCAGCTCTGTAAATATCTATAAAAGTCAGTTTGTTGAAGAACCTGAGGCGGGGTTCGTTCGATGAAAATCGGGAGAACTGTAAAAAAAACCGACAGTTGATTGCTCGAGATTGATCGGGCGGACGCGCGCTGCGTGATTGGCGATGTGGGGCGGCGCCACGCGCGGTGAAACGGTTGATCCTGTGGCTCCCGTCGTTCCTGGTGGCCAGGGCAGCGCGATGTTGCAGCGTGCGCGTCATGCGTTGCGCCCCTCGGGGAGTAGGAGCGTGCGCAGCCGAGTGGCCAGCAGCGTGGCCAGTGCATCGGCTGCGGGCCCGGCGCCGGTGGGGGCGGGGTCGGCCTGCAGCGCCTGAGCGTTGGCACGGTAAGGCGCGGTTGGGGGCAGTAGCGCCTCGATGGCCGAGCGCAGCCGCTCGGGGCTTGCGCGGTCGGCGCGGACCGTGAGGCCGCAGCCGGCGGTCTGGATCGCGCGCATGTTCAGGAACTGGTCCATGTTGGTCGGGATGCCGAGCACCGGCACGCCGGCGGCGAGCGCCTGGTTGGTGGTCGGGCTGCCGCCGTTGCACACGACCAGGCGCGCACGCGCGATCGCATCGCGGCCCGGCAGGAAGTCGTACAGACGGATGCGCGACCCGGCGGGCGGGGGCGGGACCGGGCGGCCGGCGGTGGTGACGACCACCGGACGGTCCTGGCGCGACAGCGCGTCGAACAGAGCGGACAGCACTTTGATGTTGCCGGAACTGCCCATCGACACGTAGATCAGGTCGCCTTCGTCCGGGAAATCGTCCGGCAGCCGGCCGGGCGGTGACCACGCGATCGGGCCGATGAAGGCCGCCCCGGCGTGCGGCCTGACCGCGGGGAACAGCGCGGCCGGGTTCGCGAACAGGCGCAGGTCGGCGTCCGTATAGCAGCGGCGCAGGTCGTGGTCGAAGCCGGGCAGGCCGTGTGCGCGGCGCAGCGCCTCCATCGGGCGGGCGTGCAGCCGGAATGCGAGTGGCGACACGGCCCGGAACAGCGCCTCGGCCAGCGGGATCGGCATGAAGCGGGTGAAGGGCAGCACCGGCAGCGGCGGTGCCTCGGCCGGCGCCTCCGGGCTCCAGTACGCGTCGCAGATCGTCGCATAGGGCACCCGCGCGAGCCGGGCGCTGACCGACAGCGACAGGCGGAAGTCGCCGATGACGATATCTGGGCGAAGCTCGCGGATCAGCGCGAGGTCGGCCGCTACATAGGCCTCGAGTGTGGCGAGATCGTACAGCGGCTCGCCCCGCGCGAGGCGTCGCGCGAAGGTTTCGGCCGGCTGGCACGCGAGATCGAGGACGGAGAACGCCGCGCCGCGGGTCAGCCAATCAAACGCGGGCGGCCGCGCGAAACGCAGGTCGAAGCCGGCGGTCGACAGCGCGTCGGCCAGCACGAACGGCCGCGCGACATGCGCGAGCGTCGCGCCTTCGGCGAAGAACAGGACGCGGATCGGTGTTTGGGACATCGACGCCTTCCGGACAGGGGGATGAAACGCGGCGCCGCGCGGACGCGGCATGCCCCACGCATTGTGCATGCGGTGGCGGCGGAACTCAAAGTCGCGCCTTCATCACGCCCGCGCGGGGGCCGTGGTGCCGCCGTCTGCCGTTGTCGAGGGCTGCACACGCGGCGAGTCGACGCGGCATCGATGCGTGGGGTGCCATTGCAGCGGGAAAACCGTAGCGGCCGCAACGGACCCCATCGGCCGGCGCCGGCAAGAAAAACGGGGAGCCGCAGCTCCCCGTTCGTGTCCAGCAGCCTGGATGATCGTTCGGATCAGGCCTTGCGGCGACGCACGGCACCGAGGCCGAGCAGGCCCAGGCCGAGCAATGCCAGCGTGGCCGGCTCCGGAATATCGATGGGCCGGGTGGTGATGAACAGTTGCTCGAACCCGTTGTTAATACTGCGGCCGATGCAGTTGACCGTAGGATCGTCCGTGTCCGGATCGCAACCCATTCGCCAGTCGATGCTCAGCACGTCGTAACCGCCGAAGTCTTGTGAGAGCAGGATCTTGTCGAGCGCAGGGAAGACCACCGCATAGACCGCCTGGTTCGCGCCCAGGTTGTGGTTGATCGGCCCGCCCACTTTATCAGGGCTGTCGCAGGAGACGATCGTAAGTCCTATCGTGTAGCACAAGGCCCCACCGGAAAGCACGTAGTCGGTTTTCTCGTTGGTTCCGGCAAGCGGACCTGTCGGGTCTCCGAGCGTACCCGTACCGGCCGTCCCGTTCAGCACGCCACCGCCGCCTTCCGAGACGAGCGCGTATGCCCCTTCATCGTTCGTAAAATAGAAGGTCAGGGGATCCAAGAAACCATCATCATCGTACAGCGTGAGTGCGGCCCAGATCGCCAGGTTCTGATTGGTCGCGGCGCCGGAGTTCTCCTGGTTGTTGTTGAACAGGAACACTGGCGCTTCGCCGTCCAGGAAGGTGTTGAAGGCGGTCAGACGGACATCCCATGTGGCGGCCGCGTCGCCTTCGAATTCGCCGGCGCCACCGGGGTCATTTGTTGTTCCGGTGCTGAAGTAGTCGATACCGCTCGAGTTGGGCGTAGCATAGGCGCCATCCATGCCATCGATATTGGTCGTGACCCCCGTACCGGAAGAACCCGTGCCGATGACCGTCAGGTCCTTGATGGCGCCCGGCGTCGAGGTAATGAAATAGGGGTTGCTGGGCTGGATGCTGTTCGTAAAACCTCCGCCTTGGCCGATGTCGTACAGAATGCCCAGCACCGGCAGCGAGTAGGAGTTTCCGTCGCCGTAGGTCACATAGGGCGCTGGGAGATTTGTCCCTTCAATCGTGTCGAGATTCAGTGCTGCGTTTGCCGATGCCGCCAAGCCGAGTGAGGCTACGGCCATGGCTAGGTGCTTGAGTCTGGTTTTCATGTCGTTCTCCTGAATGCTTGCTTTCGATAGCCTGCTGTGACCGAGGGGTGGAAGGCCCGGCGGCTCGTCAATCATCAAGCAAAAAAAAGGCCAGAATGTGAAAAATTCAACGAATCATAGGTTTGTGAATTCCGCCGGGGCGTTCGGCTGACTCGACTGTAAAATATTCCGACACGCAGAAGGAGGAGTAATGGTAGGAGTACAGGAAAGCGAAGAAGCCGCGCGGCGCAGGCTGCGGCGTGGCGTCCGGATAGGGGTCAACCTTGCTTTCGAAAAAACGGAACAATACGGACGCCAGCCTGACAATTCACAGCTTTCGGATGGGACCCTGGTAGGCCGCGACGAGTGGATCGACCGTCAGCAGGCTGATCCCTTCAATCTGTGCCTGCGCCACGAGGATTCGGTCGAATGGATCACGGTGCAACATGGGGAGCGCCGCGACCGCAACCGCATGTTCGCCGGCGACCGGCAATTCCAAGTATCCGTTCTCGATCAAGCCGCGCCGCAGCAGCGCCGCGTCGGCCTTGAAATCATCGCGGCCAAGCGAAGCCTTGATGGCCACCTCCCACAGGCTGGCCACACTGAATACAGGCTGATTCTTCTCGTCCTCGAGCAACTCCCGGGCGCGTGCCGGCAAGCGCTGCGGCTCACTCGCTGCCCACAATAGCAGACGGGTGTCCAGCAGCAGTTTCATGAGTGACCGCCAAACATGGTTTCGATCTCGTGGCGCCCCATCGCGTCGAAATCGTCCGGCACCTGAAACTCCCCCTGCAGAAAACCCAGGCGACGCACATTCGACGCTTCCGGAGCCTCCAGGCGAACCAGCTTGACCAGCGGCTTGCCGGCCTTGGCGATCACCTGCGGCTCGCCGGCTAGCGCAAGCTCGATCAGGCGCGACAGATGGGTCTTGGCTTCGTGGATATTGACAATGGTCATTGTTCGCACCAGAAGTTAAACCAAGTCCGCTTAGTCTAGTCAACCCCGACGGGTAACTCAACTGCGTCCAATGGGGTCAGACACGATTGATTCTCTGCGATTGATTTTATGGATGCGATACTATATGCATTTTTCATGATTCGCATCATCCGTACGCCGCCATGGCCCGTCTTCCCCGCTACGTCATCCCCGGCCAGCCGCAGCACATCATCCAGCGCGGCAACAACCGCCAGGCGATCTTTGCCGCCGAGGCGGACTATCAGTTCTTTAGGGATGCGCTGGTGAAGGCGTCGCTCGAGCACGGTCTCGCAATCCACGCCTATGTGTGGATGACGAACCATATTCACCTGCTGGCCACGCCTGAACTCGACAACAGCATCAGCAAGGTCTTCCAGTCAGTGGGGCGGAAATACGTGCAGTACTTCAACTACGCTTACCGGCGCAGCGGCACGCTTTGGGAAGGGCGCTACCGAGCGACGGTGGTGGACAGCGAGCGCTATCTGCTGACCGTGATGCGCTATATAGAGCTTAATCCGGTGCGCGCCGACTTGGTGGCGCATCCGCGCGGCTACCCTTGGTCGAGCCACGATTTCAACGCGCATGGCGAATCCGGCGCGAACTCGGACTGGCTGACACCGCATCGGGAATACCTGCGCCTGGGCCCGAATGCAGCGGAGCGGCAGGCGGCCTACCGACTGCTGTTCGGCGCGGTGGTGTCGAACGATGATCTGCGCGAAATCCGCGAATGCACGCACAAGGGCTGGGCGCTGGGGAACGATCGGTTCAAGGAGAGGATCGAGCAACTGACGCAGCGGCGGACGGTCTCGAAGGGGGTGGGGCGGCCACGGAAGAAGGCAATGGAAGGTGAGGCGATGGGATCCACCTCAGACACGATTTCCCGTTAGGAAGCATTTCTTGACGGGAAATCGTGTCTGACCCCATTACTCCCTCCTTACTCCCGTGCTATTGCAACCGTCGCAGATACTCCCGCGTGAACATGCGCTCCGGCAGATCGCGTAGGGCCATCGCGTCATAAGTCATGATGGACACCTCGCCCTGCTTCAGCGCGTCCTCCATGACGAGCCGGGTGGGCCGGATCTGGCCGGCGAGTTCGCGGTAATCCTCGTAGCGCGTGGTCTTCAGCAGCCGGCCCGACAGGGCATAGAACTCGGCTTTGAGCGGCTGATCGTTGTCGTCCGCCACCCAGTACTTGACCTTGGCATAGGTCACGCCGCGCCCGTCGGCGGTGAGTTCGAGCACACGCGCGTTGCGGCCGTCGATGGTGTCGGTGTCGATCAGCCTGGGGATGTAGTCACCGGCGAAATTCGCGCGCGCGAGGTCCCCATTGGCGACCTGGCCGGTCAGGCGTTGCGCGACCGACAGGCGCACCGGCTGCGACACGTTGGGCATGAACACCCACAGGTCGCGCCCGCGCATCAGCAGCGCCTGGCCGCGCTCGGACGCGGGTTCCATCGTCAGCACGATGGTGTTGTCGTTGCCGCGCGACAATACGCGGTACTTGCGCTGGTCGCCGGCGGCGCCGTCGCTGAAGTTGGTGACGGTGATGTCGGTCTGGAAGCTGTCACGCGGAAAGCGGACCGCGTCGGCGCGTTCGACCAGCTCGCGGGCGAGGTCGTCGCTGGCGGTCGCGTGGGCCGGACGGATCAGCAGGCGGGGTATCGTCAGGCCGGCCGCCAGCGTCGCGAGCACGATTCGTCGCGTGCGTGAATGTCGATTCATCAGGGTTTCGCCTTTGTATGACCAGCGCCCGGTCTTTCGGGGCGGGGCATCAACTTTAAGCGCAGAGCGAGTCGGATTTCAATGCTGGGTCAGCAAAGTCTGACAAAGCGCTCGCTGGGCCTGAGGGGACAGGCTGCGGCGATAGAGGTCACGGGCGCTTGCGGATTCGCCCTGGTGATGCCGGTCGATGCGCCGCTCGACCTGCTCCAGCGACAGGCGCAGCAGCACCGCCGGTGCGCCGACGCGCGGGCAGATCGCGGCTGCGCCGATGCGCTCGCACGCCAGCATGCGCTGGTAATAGTTGGCGTGGCGCGGGTGGCACTCCATGATCAGGTCGGTACAGCGGTGCGCGCCGCGTGCGATCGCGAAGGCCGCGTTGAACAGCATCGTCAGCAGGTCGTGCGAGTCTGTGTGCACTTGCGGCTGCGGCTTGAGCGCGAGGCGCGTGGCCTCGCACAGGACCGCACCAGCCTCGCGCAGGGTCTGGATCTCGCGCCGGTACAGCTCGTCCGCGAGCAAGCCGTGTTCGCCGTCGATGCGAAGGGTCAGCGTGCCGAGCACCTCGTGATCCGCGCGGGCGGCCAGCGTAATGCAGTGGCCGGGCGGGTGCTTGGAATCCGGGTGGATCTGCAGTCCACGCGACGCGTACATCCGCCGAACCAGTGCCGCCGCCGAAGCCTGCAGCCAGGGCTTGCCGTGGGCGACCTCGAGCCGCAGTCGCGGAGGCAGGGTGTTTGCGGGGGAGCGGGCGGTAGGGTCGAGGCGGGTCGATTCGAGCGAGGCATTGTGCCTCTGGATCGCGCCACGATGGGGCGTTGCGTATGTTTCGAGCACCGGGGGCTCCATTCCAAAGCCGTGCGAAAAATCACGATCAGGGTCAGATGCTGCTTGACCAGAAGTATAACCAAAGGGGCGGGCGGGTTTGTTGTGGGGGAATGTAAAAAAAGATAAGTGCAGGCTGGCCGGGCATCATGGGATCACCGTGACCGAGGCCGCCTTCGGGATTTCCGCCTTACGGGATGACGTTGATGTCCGGTAGGATATGCAGGGCAATCGCTCGAATCCTTTGAGGATGAATGCACCATGACCAAGCCTGCGGAAGTCGATAGCGAAACGATCAATGCCGCGCGCGCCTTCAGCGAGAAGGTGGCGAGCCGGTATCCGTTGTCCCGTGTAATCCTGTTCGGCAGCCGCGCAAGGAAAACACATGGGCCTCACAGTGACGCCGACATCGCAGTCCTTCTCCGCGGTCAGCCTTGCAAGTTCGTCGCCACGAAGCTGGCGCTCGCGGATATCGCCTACGAGACGGAGTAATGGGGTCAGACACGATTGCCTGCGATTGCCTGAAGCAATCGTGTCTGACCCCATTACTCCCATTACTCCTTACGGTCGAATGCCGGGTGCCGTGGATGTTATGCTTATGGCGAAATGATCCTGGGTGACCCGACAGCATGCCGATTGTAAAGGTTGAGAACGTCAGCAAGCGTTATGCGCTGGGGGAGCAGACCGTCACGGCGCTGCACGGCGTCAGCGTTTCGGTGGAGCCGGGCGTGTTTCTGGCGATCGCGGGGCCGTCGGGCAGCGGCAAGTCGACGCTGCTGAACATCATCGGCTGCATCGACACGCCGAGTTCCGGGCGGGTGCTCATCGACGGGCGGGACGTGTCGGGGCAGACGCCGGATCAGCTGGCGGATCTGCGGGCGCGCACGATCGGGTTCATCTTCCAGACCTTCAACCTGCTTCCGGTGCTGTCGGCCGAGGAAAACGTCGAATATCCGCTGCTGCAACTGCGCGAATTGTCCAAGGCCGAGCGGCGCGAGCGGGTGAAGTATTACCTCGCGATGGTCGGCCTGACCCGCTACGCGACGCACCGGCCCAACCAGCTCTCGGGCGGGCAGCGCCAGCGGGTCGCGATCGCGCGCGCGCTGGCGACGCACTCCAAGGTGGTGCTGGCCGACGAGCCGACCGCCAACCTGGACAAGGAGACCGGCAAGAGCATCCTGCGGCTGATGAAGGACATCAACCGCAAGTCGGGCACGACCTTCATCTTCTCGACCCACGACAAGCGCGTGATGAACATGGCCGACCGGCTGGTGCGCATCGAGGACGGGCGCATCCTCGCGCTGGGCATGAAGGCCGACGCCCGCTGGGTGTTCGTAGATGACCGCCGCGGCGCGGACAGCGAGGAACCCGAGCTATGATGCGGGGGAATGAAACCGGCGATGTGGAGCGGCGCGGCGCAGGGCACGTTGCTTGCAAGTGTTGCTGGGCAGACGTTAGCAGGTTCCTCCCCCTTGAAGGGGGGGAAAGCCGGGGTTTCGCGAAGCACTGCTTCGCGCCGGCTGAGCGGGCAGGCTGTGCAAAGCCTGCTCTGGACGGTCAGGTGGGGGATGGGTTGATCTGCGGCGGTGCAACCCATCCCCACCCCAGCCCTCCCCTTGAAGGGGAGGGGGCAACACCGTCGCACGCTGGTCTGGTCATGCGCTTGATTGCCTCATCAGGAATAATGTATCGCTGCGCTCATGGACGTGCCTGGAGAATCGCCTCGATGAACACCAATCGGATACTGGTCGCTGCGACGATGGCGGTGCTGCTCAGTGGCGCTGCGGCCGCGTCGGACGACCTCGACGACCTGTTCGACCTCGATGCACCGCTGGACGCGGCGGGCGAGGGTGGCGCGCCCGTCGCAGCCAGCGGCACCGGCCTGCGCCTGAGCGGTTATGGCGATTTTTCGGCCGCCTATACGACCGCGAACCCGTCGCACTGGTCCAAGTTGCGCGCGCGCTTCGAACTGGCGGGGACCGGGCGGCTCGCCAATGGCATGGGCTACAAGGTGTCGGCCCGAGCCGACGGGGATGCTGCCTACCATCCGGGGCGCGATTTCTATCCCGAGCCGGTGAAGGACGACCAGCGCACCAGCTTCATGCTGCGCGAGAACTATCTGGACATCGAGTCGGGCGACTGGGCCTTCCGGCTGGGGCGGCAGCACATCGTGTGGGGCGAGGTGGTCGGGCTGTTTTTCGCGGACGTGGTGTCGGCGCGGGACACCCGCGAGTTCTTCCTGCCCGAGTTCGAGACGCTGCGCATTCCGCAATGGGCCGCGCGGGCCGAGTACTTTGCCGGCGAAACGCATGTCGAGGTGGTGTGGATTCCGTATCCGAGCTACGACGAGATCGGCAAGCCGGGCGCGGATTTCTATCCGTTTCCGGTGCCGGGCGACGTGCGCGTGCGCACCAACGAGCCGACTCGCAATCTTTCCAATACCAACTGGGGCGTGCGCGTGTCGCACCTGGTCTCGGGCTGGGACCTGACCGGCTTCTATTACCAGAGCCGCGACGTGGCCCCGACGCTGTACCGGCTGCCGACCGGCCTGGAGTTGCGCCACGAGCGTATCGAGCAGCTCGGCGGCACCTTTTCCAAGGACATGGGCAGCTTCGTGCTGAAGGGCGAGGCGGTGTATACCGACGGGCGCAAGTTTCTGTCCACCGACCCGGCGGCCCGCTTCGGGTTGAAGGCCTCGGACATCGTCGATTACGTGGTCGGTGCGGATATCCCGACCGGCGACTGGCGCCTTAATCTGCAGCTGTTCGGCCGGCACACCTTCGATCACGACCGCAGCCTGGGTTTCGACCGCGACGAGCTGGGCTATACGGTGCTGGTCAACCACCGCTTCAGCGACCGCTTCGAGGCGGAGGTGCTGTATGCGAGCAGCTTCAATCGCAGTGACTACATGGTGCAACCCAAGCTGGTGTGGAACATCACGCAGGAATGGCGGGCGCGCTTCGGCGCCGATCTGTTCGGCGGGCGCAGCGAGGGGTTGTTCGGCCGCTTCGACGACAGCGACCGGGTCTATGCCGAACTGCGGCGATGGTTCTGAGCATCGACATGAACCCGACCGCCGGATGTTCGCCGCTTGCGCAGCGCTCACTCCACTCACGGGCGCCGGCAGGCATGCGGGCGCACAAGTGGGAGCGGCGCCGGCCGCGAAGATGAGCGCATTCACCCCCGGCCCGTTCCAGGGACGCACGGTAACGGTTTTGGCAACAGGTCTGACGAAAAGGGTAAGGTACTTTGCATGAGTGATTCGAAGCGCGATTTTTCAGAGTGTTACGGCTATGACTTCGAGGACCTGACGGTCGGCATGACCGCGTCCATCGGGCGGACCGTGTCTGAGGCCGACATCCTCGCGTTCGCCGGGGTGTCAGGCGATACGAATCCGGTCCATCTGGATGCCGAATTCGCGGCCTCGACGATGTTCGCCGGCCGTATTGCGCACGGCATGCTGTCTGCGAGCTATGTGTCGACCGTGTTCGGTACCCGCCTGCCGGGGCCGGGCTGCATCTACGTGTCGCAGTCGCTGCGCTTCAAGGCGCCGGTCAGGGTGGGGGATACAGTGGTCGCGCGCGTGACGGTGACCGCACTCGATCCGGACAAGCGTCGCGCCAGCTTCGACACCGTGTGCACCGTCGCCGGCAAGACCGTGCTGGACGGTCAGGCGGTGCTGATGATCCCGGCGCGGGGGTGATTCAGTCTGGCCATGCTGCGCGGGTCGGGTCGAGCAGCACTCATTCGAGATTCGATATCCTGCGCAGGAAGGATGGCAGCACGTCCATCACCGTGTTCCACACGATCTCGAGGTTGACGTTCATGTAGGCATGGATCAGGCGGTTGCGCATGCCGGCGATCTCGTTCCAGCGCACGTCGTCATGTCGTTGCTTGAGTTCCGGGCTCAGTTTCGTGACTGCCTCTCCGATGACCTCGAGATTGCGGATCACGGCGTCCTGGATGAGGTCATCGGTGCGGAAATCCGCCTCCGTCTTGCCGTCGGTGAATCTCTGGATCTTCGAGATCGCGTCCCGAATGTGTTCCAGGTAGTCCGCATCTCTGAGTTTCTTCACAGCGGCAACGCTTCCTCGAGCACCTCATCGCGAAACTTCGGGTGAAGATCGCCAACGGTCAGCACGTCGACCGGCACGCCAATCTCTCCTTCGATCGCGTCGTGCAGTCGGACCATATCGAGCAGGGTCGTGCCCCGGGGGACATCGACCAGAAGATCGATGTCGCTGTTCTCGTTGTCTTCTCCACGTATCACCGACCCGAAGACCCGGACATTGCTCGCGCCCAGGTCTGACGCGATACGCAATACGGCATCCCGATGCTGTCGCAGGGCTATGGAGGGTTTCATCACGAAGTCTATCCAACGTGGCGTGACGGCATGATCATAGGATGGTGCTCCGGGTTTCGGCAAGGGGATCATCCGATACGGTATCCGGCTGTCCCATTCGCCGCGACCTGCAGCAGCCGTGATCAACCTGGCGCCAGTTCATGAAGTGCCCACTCCTTGCGCAGGCGCTTACAGCCCGAGCACGCGCATCAGTCCGGTCGGTGACTGGATGATGTGGTCCGCATTCCATTCGGTGACCGGCGCGCCGTCGCCCAGATAGCCGTAGGCGGCCGCGACGGTGGTCATGCCGGCCGAGCGGCCTGCCTGGATGTCGCGCAGGTCGTCGCCCACATAGACGCAACGCGCGGCGGTGAGTCCGGCCTGCGCGCACGCGAGCAGCAACGGGTCGGGGGCGGGCTTGGGCCGGGCCGCCGAGTCGCCGCTGATCACGCAGCAGGCGCGATGCTGCAGCGCCAGCGCGGCGATCAGCGCGTCGGTAAAGCGCTTGCGCTTGTTGGTGACGATGCCCCACTTGATCGCGGCCGCGTCGAGCGCGTCCAGCAGCGCGTGCATGTCGTCGAAGAGGCGGGTGGCGACGCAGATGTGGGCCGCGTAGTGGTCGAGAAAGCGCTCGGACAGCGCGGCGTAGTCGGGATGGTCGGGTTTGATGCCGAAGGCGCACCACAGCATGCCGCGTACGCCGCTGGAGGTGTGCGGCCGCAGCGTCGCGAGCGGCAGCGGCGCCAGCCCGGCTTCGACGCGCAGTCGGTTGGCCGCGGCGCCGAGGTCGGGCGCGGTGTCGGCCAGCGTGCCGTCGAGATCGAACAGGACCGCTTCAGCGTTCACGCGTGGTGTGCAGCAGGTAGTTGACGTCGGTGTCGCCGCCCAGCGAATACACCTTGGTGATCGGGTTGTAGTTCATGCCGAGCAATTCCTCGCTTTCGAGGCCGGCGTCGCGGCAATAACGTGCGAGTTCCGACGGTTTGATGAACTTCGCGTATTCGTGCGTGCCCTTGGGCAGCAGCTTCAGCACGTATTCCGCACCGATCACCGCAAACAGGTAGGACTTGAGGTTGCGGTTGAGCGTCGAGAAGAACACGTGGCCGCCGGGTTTGACCAGCTTCGCGCAGGCACGCACCGTGCTCGACGGGTCGGGCACGTGCTCGAGCAGCTCCATGCAGGTGACGACGTCGAAGCGCGCGGCGTGTTCGTCGGCGAAGGCCTCGGCGCTGACGTGGTGGTAATCGACCTTCAGCCCGCTCTCGAACAGGTGCAGCCGCGCAACGCCGAGCGCCTTTTCCGACAGGTCGATGCCCGTGACCTCGGCATCGAGCGCCGCCATGCTCTCGGACAGGATGCCGCCGCCGCAGCCCACGTCCAGCACCTGCTTGCCCGCCAGCGCCGCCTTGGCGTCGATCCAGCGCAGGCGCAACGGGTTGATCTCGTGCAGCGGCTTGAATTCCGAAGTCGGGTCCCACCAGCGGTGGGCGAGGTCGCTGAATTTTCTAAGTTCTGCAGGATCGGCATTTGCGTTCATCGGGTGTCCTCGTGCGTTGTAGCCGGCGATCGAATGGGCGAGATCAGTTCAAGCACTGCCCCCCCTTGAAGCGGGGGATCAGTTCAAGCGCTGCCCCCCTTGAAACGGGAGGATCAGTTCAAGCACTGTCACGCCCCCTTGAAGGTGGAGGATCAGTTCAAGTACTGTCCCGCCCCTTGAAGGGTGAATCAGTTCAAGTACTGTCCCGCCCCTTGAAGGGTGAATCAGTTCAAGCACCGTTCCTCCCCCTTCAAGGGGGAGGTCAGGAGGGGGATGGGTTAAGACGGCGGCTATTCAACCCATCCCCACCCCAACCCTCCCCCAAAGGGGAGGCAGCAGCGGTGCCTTGTTCCGATCTAGATCGCCCGACTGTTTGCCGTGATGATAAGCGTCTGGTTGGACTGCGCGGACACGGCCGACGTTCCGGAGGGCTGGATCCGGGCATCGCAGCGCGACGTCCAAAGAAAAAGCCCTGCCAGGGCAGGGCTTTTCGGATCAGTCGGAGACTGGATCAGCGGGTGCCGATCACTTCCACTTCGACGCGGCGATCCGGCTGCAGGCAGCTGATCAGCGCATCGCGACCACGGACGCCGTTACACTGGGTGCCGGTGATCGGCTGGGTCTCGCCCTTGCCTTCGGTGTAGATGCGGTTGGCTTCGATGCCCTTGGACACCAGATAGGCCTTGACGGCTTCGGCGCGACGCTCGGACAGGCCCTGGTTGTAGCTCTCGGAACCGATGCGGTCGGTGTGACCAACGGCCAGGATGACTTCCAGGTTCAAAGCGCGGGCCTGGGAGGCCAGCTGGTCCAGACGCTCCATGCCGGCCGGGCGGAGGACCGCCTTGTCGAAGTCGAACAGCGCGTCGGCGGACAGGCGCACCTTGTCGGCGGTCGGGGTCGGTGCCGGTGCCGGTGCAGCCGCGACTTCCACACACTTCTCGGCCGGAACGAGGTCACTGTCGCATGCGCAACCGACCGGGAACTGGCCGGCCATCGCGGTTTCGGCAGCCGCCGGGCTCCAGAAGCCGGTACGCCAGCACAGGCCGGTACCGCTGCGGGCGACGACGCTGCGGGCGTCGATCACATAGGGGACGACGCCCGAAGTGTCGACAACGACATCACCGTGCTTGTCGGCAACAGCGGGAGCCGCGAAGCCCAGCATGGCTACGGCAAGCACGAAGAGGTGTTTCTTGGTCTGATTGATCATCTTCTATTCCTCGTTGAAGTGTAATTTGGAGCTTGATGAGCGACTGCCTTGCACCATTTTAGCGGCGGGTCTTCTTCCAGCAGGACGTTCGCTATTCCCCTGTCAAGACTGGAATCTAGTCTGCCACAAGCCCGCTATTCCGATCAATTGTTTGTTGGAGTTTTGCAACAGTATTTGCCCTTCATTTACGCGCCTTTCGCCATTTACCCACACGTCCGTGACGTTTTCACGCCCTGCGACGTACACGAGGTGCGAAACCGGGTCGAAGCAGGGCAGGGTTTCGACCCGGTCGAGTGCGACCGCGCACAGGTCGGCGCGCTTGCCGACCGCGATCGAGCCGATCTGCCCGGCGAGCCCGAGCGCGTCGGCCGCGTTCAGCGTCGCCATGCGCAGTGCGGTGTGGGCGGGCACCGCGGTCGCGTCGAGTGTGGATACCTTGGCCAGCAGCGCGGCCTGGCGCATCTCCTGGAACAGGTCGAGGCGATTGTTGCTCGCCGCACCGTCGGTCCCCAGCCCGACCCGGATACCCTGCGCGAGCAGTTGCGACACCGGCGCGATGCCGCTGGCGAGCTTCATGTTGGAGCTGGGGCAGTGCGCGATGCTGCAGTTGTAGCGGGCGAGCAGCTCCAGGTCCGACGCATCGACATGCACCGCATGCACGCCGATCAGGTTGCTGCCGAGCACGCCCAGCGAAGCCAGTCGTTCGAGCGGACGCATGCCGTGCTGCGCCAGCGAATCGGCGATCTCCTGTGCGGTCTCATGCACATGGATGTGGATCGCGCAGTCGAGTTCGGCGGCGAGGCTCGCGACGCGTTCGAGCGATGCATCCGACACAGTGTAGGGTGCGTGCGGCGCGATCGCGAAATGCAGTAGCGGATGCGACGACCATCGGTCCCGCGCGGCCAGGCCTTTGCGGAAGTACTCGTCGGCGTCGCTCGCGTACGGGGTGGGAAAGTCCAGCACCGCGACGCCGATCGTCGCGCGCATGCCGGCCGCGGTGAAGGCTTGGGCGGCGGCGTCGGGGTGGAAGTACATCTCGTTGCAGGTGGTGATGCCGCCGCGCAGCATCTCGGCCGCCGCGAGGGCGGTGCCGTCGCGCACGAACTCGTGATTCACATGTTTGCCCTCGGCCGGCCAGATCACCTCGTGCAGCCAGCGCATCAGCGGCAGGTCGTCCGCGATGCCGCGCATCAGCGTCATCGCGGCATGGACATGCAGATTCACGAGACCCGGTATCAGCACATGCCCGGGCAGGTTTACCGTGTCGTCGGCGTCGAAGCGGTCGCGCGCCGCGTCGGTCGGCAGCATCGCGACGATGGCGCCGTCGCGCACGACGACCGCATGCCGCTCCAGGACCGTGCCGTCCGGTTCGACCGGAACGATCCAGCGCGCGTTGATGATCAGGTCGGCGGTTTCGGTCATGTGTTCAGGTCTTCCTTCACCGTTTGGGACAGGGGCCGGGCGCGGCGCCATGCGTTGCGTACCGCAAGTGAAGCATAGCGCACCGGCCCGTCGCATGAACATCGTGCGACGCAGCGGGCCGGAGGCGACGGCTGCTCCCGCGGCTCCGACGGCCACTCGCGCTGCCGCTGTAAGGTTCGCTTCGCTGCGATCCCTGAACTCGCGCTTCGCGCTCAGACAGCAGGGATCGCGGCCGCTACGCTCGCCAACAGCGGCATGCGCTCGGGCCGAGTCGCCGCGGAAGCAGCCGTCGCCTCCGGCCCGCGGTTTCTCGCTGCATCAGGTGGCCCGGCCACGATGCGCTTCGGTGGGAAGCCCCTGCGCGTGATAAAATTTCGTGTTTTGTTCAACGCGGCAATGGCCGCCAATGCGAGATGACCCCGTTCGCCAAGGAAACACTCCCGATCAGTCTCGAAGAGGAGATGCGTCACTCCTACCTGGATTACGCCATGAGCGTGATCGTCGGGCGCGCGCTGCCCGATGCGCGCGACGGGTTGAAGCCGGTGCATCGACGCGTGCTGTTCGCGATGCACGAATTGTCGAACGACTGGAACAAGCCTTACAAGAAGTCCGCGCGTATCGTCGGTGACGTGATCGGCAAGTACCACCCGCACGGCGATTCCGCCGTCTACGACACCATCGTGCGCATGGCGCAGGACTTCTCGCTGCGCTACATGCTGGTCGATGGCCAGGGCAACTTCGGCTCGGTCGACGGCGACAATGCGGCTGCGATGCGTTACACCGAGATCCGCATGGCGCGCATCGGCCATGAACTGCTCGCCGACATCGACAAGGAAACCGTCGATTTCGGGCCGAACTACGACGGTTCCGAGAAGGAACCGCTGATCCTGCCGGCGAAGATCCCGAATCTGCTGATCAACGGCTCGAGCGGTATCGCGGTCGGCATGGCGACCAACATCCCGCCGCACAACCTCGGAGAGGTGATCGACGCGTGCCTGTGCCTGCTGCAGGACCCGGACACCGACATCGAAAGGCTGATCGAGATCATCCAGGCGCCGGACTTCCCGACCGCGGCGCTGATCTACGGCCTGTCCGGCGTGCACGACGGCTACCGCACCGGCCGCGGCCGCGTGATCATGCGCGCGCGCACCCACTTCGAGGACATGGAGCGGGGCAACCGTCAGGCCATCATCGTCGACGAGCTGCCGTACCAGGTGAACAAGCGCACGCTGCTCGAGCGCATGGCCGAGCTGGTCAACGAGAAGAAGATCGAGGGCATCAGCGAGATCCGCGACGAGTCGGACAAGTCCGGCATGCGCGTGGTCATCGAACTCAAGCGCAACGAAGTGCCCGAAGTGGTGCTGAACAATCTGTTCAAGCACACGCAACTGCAGGACACCTTCGGCATGAACGTGGTGGCGCTGGTCGACGGCCGCCCGCGCACGCTCAACCTCAAGCAGATGCTGGAATGCTTCCTGTCGCACCGGCGCGAGGTGATCACGCGGCGTACCGCGTTCGAACTGCGCAAGGCGCGCGACCGTGGGCACATCCTGGAAGGCCTGGCGGTGGCGCTGTCCAATGTGGACGAAGTGATCGCGCTGATCAAGGCGGCGCCGACGCCGGCCGATGCGAAGCGCGAGCTGCTGGCACGCACCTGGCGCTCGCCGCTGGTCGAGGAGATGCTGGCGCGCGCCGAATCCGACAGCTACCGCCCGGAAGGCCTGTTGCCCGAGTTCGGGTTGTCGGCGCAGGGCTATCGATTGTCCGACGTGCAGGCCCAGGCGATCCTGGAACTGCGCCTGCAGCGGCTGACCGGGCTCGAGCAGGACAAGATCCTGTCCGAGTATCGCGACGTGATGGCGATCATCGCCGACCTGCTCGACATCCTCGCCCGTCCGGAGCGGATCACGACGATCATCTCGGAGGAACTCACCGCGATCCGGAACCAGTTCGGCGATCCGCGTCGGTCCGAGGTGGTCATGAACACCGCCGAGATCAACATCGAGGATCTGATCGCGCCCGAGGACATGGTCGTGACGCTGTCGCACGGCGGTTACTTCAAGCGCCAGCCGCTGGCCGACTACCGTGCGCAGCGGCGCGGCGGACGCGGCAAGCAGGCGACCGGCATGAAGGACGACGACTTCATCGACCGGCTGTTCGTGGCCAACACCCATGACTACATCCTGTGTTTCTCGAGCCGTGGGCGGGTGTATTGGCTCAAGGTCTACGAGGTGCCCGAAGGCGCGCGCAACGCGCGCGGCAAGCCGATCGTCAACCTGTTCCCGCTGACCGAAGGCGAGAAGATCAACGCGGTGCTGCCGGTGCAGAGCTTCGACGACGATCACTTCGTGTTCATGGCGACCGCCGAAGGCACGGTCAAGAAGACCGCGCTGACCGCGTTCTCCAATCCGCGCAAGGCGGGCATCATCGCGGCGCATCTGGACGACGGCGACCACCTGGTCGGCGTCGCGATCACCGACGGCGAGTGCGACGTGATGCTGTTCTCGGATGCGGGCAAGGCGGTGCGCTTCCCGGAGCAGGACGTGCGGCCGATGGGGCGCGAGGCGCGCGGCGTGCGGGGCATGAATCTCGAGGACGGCCAGCGCGTCATCGCGATGCTGGTCACCCGCGACGACAGCGAGTCGGTGCTGACGGCGACCGAGAACGGCTACGGCAAGCGCACGCCGGTGGGCGAATACACGCGCCACAGCCGCGGCACCAAGGGCATGATCTCGATCCAGACCTCGGACCGCAACGGCAAGCTGATCGGCGCGTGCCTGGTGGAGCCGCTCGACGAGGTGATGCTGATCTCGACCGCGGGCGTGCTGATCCGCACCCGCGTGCAGGACATCCGCGAACTCGGCCGGGCGACCCAGGGGGTGACGCTGATCAACCTTGACGAGGGCACCTGGCTGGCCGGGATCGAGAAGGTGGCCGAATCCGAGGTGGATATCGACATCGACCTCGACGCCGATGTCGATGTAGCGGAAACGCCGGGAGAACCCGACAGCGATGGCGCAGCCGAGTGATCGGTTGGAGGACTGCCGATGAGCCGAATCCACAATTTCAGTTCCGGGCCGGCGGCCTTGCCCGAGCCGGTGTTGCGCCAGGCGGCCGCGGAGATGCTCGAATGGCGTGACGCCGGTTGCGGCGTGATGGAGATGAGCCACCGCGGGGCGGCGTTCACATCCATCATCGAGGCGGCCGAAGCCGACCTGCGCACCCTGCTCGGCGTGCCCGACGAGTACCGGGTGCTGTTCCTGCAGGGCGGGGCGACGCAGCAGTTCGCACAGATTCCGATGAACCTGCTCGGCGGCGGTTCGGCCGACCATATCGTGACCGGCGCCTGGTCGCGCAAGGCCTTCGGCGAGGCACGGCATGTGGCCGCCGCGATCGGAGGCCAGGCGCAGCTGGCGGGCTCGACCGAAACCGTCGGGTTCAGGCGCTTCGTGCGCCCGGACGAACTGCGTCTGGATCCGTCGGCGGCCTATCTGCATGTGTGCACCAACGAGACCATTCACGGCGTGGAGTGCTTCGATGTGGCCGCGCTGACCGCGACCGGCGTGCCGCTGGTGGCCGACATGTCGTCGCACATCCTGTCGCGACCGATCGACGTGTCGGCCTTCGGCATGATCTACGCCGGGGCGCAGAAGAACGTCGGACCGTCGGGGCTGGTCATCGCGATCGTCCGCGACGACCTGCTCGACCGCGCATGGGCCGGCACGCCCTCGGTGATGAATTATCGGACCATGGCCGAGCACGGCTCGATGCTGAACACGCCGCCGACCTTCGCGATCTACATCGCCGGGCTGGTGTTTCGCTGGTTGCTGGAGCAGGGCGGGCTGAGCGCGATCGACGCGGTGAATGCGGCCAAGGCCGAACTGCTGTACGGCTTCATCGACGACAGCGGCTTCTACGTGAATGACGTGGAACCGGGCTCGCGCTCGCGCATGAACGTCCCGTTCCGGCTGCGCGACGCGTCGCTGAACGAGGTCTTTCTGGCCGGGGCGGGCGCGGCCGGCCTTGCGCAGCTGAAGGGACACAAGTCGGTCGGGGGCATGCGAGCGTCGATCTACAATGCGATGCCGCTGGCGGGCGTGCAGGCGCTGGTCGACTACATGGGCGATTTCGCCCGGCAGCATGCGTGATCGGGAGCGAACATGAGTGACGAACTGCTGAATCTGCGCAAGAACATCGACCGGCTGGACGAGGAGATCCTGGCGCGCCTGGCCGAACGTGCGCGCAATGCGCAGCGCATCGGCGAGATCAAGCAGGGCAACCTGTACCGCCCGGAACGCGAGGCACAGGTGCTGCGCCGCCTGGCCGACGCCAATCCCGGCCCGCTGCCCGACGTGGCGGTTCAGCGGATCTTCCGCGAGATCATGTCGGCCTGCCTGGCGCTGGAGAAACCGCTGAAGGTGGCCTATCTCGGACCGGCCGGCACCTTTTCCGAGAGTGCGTCACGCAAGCATTTCGGTTCGGCGCCCAACTTCGTGCCGATGCCGGCGATCGACGACGTGTTTCGCGCGGTCGAGGCCGGCAACGCCGATTACGGCGTGGTGCCGGTCGAGAACTCCACCGAGGGTGCGGTCGGCGGCACGCTGGACCTGCTGCTGGCCAACCCGGTGCGGATCTGTGGCGAGGTGAAGCTGCGCATCCACCAGCACCTGCTGTCGCGCGCGGACGGCATCGGCGCCGCGAAGCGGCTCTACTCGCACGCTCAGTCGCTGGCCCAGTGCCACGAATGGCTGAACCGCAATCTGGCAAACCTGCCACGGGTGCCGGTGGCGAGCAATGCCGAGGCGGCGCGGCTGGCGGCCGAGGATCCGGAGTCGTGCGCGATCGCCGGCGAGGCCGCGGCCGAGCTGTACGAACTGAAGGTGCTGGCGGCCAACATCGAGGACGACCCGAACAACACGACGCGCTTCCTGGTGATCGGACGCCATGATTCCGATCCTTCGGGCCGGGACAAGACCTCGCTGGTGTTCTCCGCGCCGAACCGCCCGGGCGCGATGCATACGCTGCTCGAACCCCTGGCGCGACACGGCGTCGATATGACCAAGCTGCAGTCGCGGCCGGCGCGCGGCGGGCTGTGGGAGTATGTGTTCTATGTCGACTTCCTGGGTCATCAGCACGATCCGGAGATCGCCGCGGCGCTCGCCGAACTGAACGAGAAGGCCGCCTTCGTGAAGGTGCTCGGTTCCTATCCGATCGCCGTGATCTGAACCGGACCGACGCGGCCGACGCGCTGAGTTTCGGCCGCACTACAAGACGATAATGGAGGAGACAGGCATGAGGCTAGTCGAACGGGCGCCAGACCATATCCGGTCGATTTCGCCCTATCAGCCGGGCAAGCCGATCGGCGAACTGGCGCGCGAGATGGGTTTGTCCGAGTCGGGCATCGTGAAGCTTGCGTCCAACGAGAATCCGCTCGGCATGAGCGTCGGCGCACGCGCGGCGGCGGCGGCCGCGATGGCCGACATCGAGCGCTATCCGGACGGCAACGGTTTCGAGTTGAAGGCCGCGCTGTCGCACCGTTTCGGGGTCGACACCGACCGGATCGTGCTCGGCAACGGTTCGAACGACGTGCTCGAGCTGGCGGCCCGGGCGTTCATCGCCCCGGGTGCGTCGGCGGTGTTCTCGCAATATGCATTCGCCGTGTATCCCCTGGCGACCCGTGCCGCGGGCGGGCGCTGCATCGCGGTCACGGCCCGGGACTTCGGCCACGACCTGGATGCGATGGCGGCCGCGATCGAGCCCGACACCCGGGTGGTGTTCATCGCCAATCCGAACAATCCGACCGGCACCTTCGTCGAGGGCCCGCGCATCGAGGCCTTTCTGCGCGCGGTGCCGCAGGATGTGCTGGTGGTGCTGGATGAAGCCTACACCGAGTATCTGAATCCCGAGCAACGCTACGACAGCCTCGCCTGGCTCGAGACCTTCCCGAACCTGCTGGTCTCGCGAACCTTCTCCAAGGCCTACGGCCTGGCCGGCTTGAGGGTGGGTTACGGGCTCGGCCATGCGGATGTCGTGGACCTGATGAACCGGGTGCGCCAGCCCTTCAATGTCAGCAGCGTCGCGCTCGCGGCGGCGGCCGCGGCCCTCGACGACGAGGAATTCCTGGCCCGCAGCGCGGAAGTCAACCGGCGCGGCATGGCGCAGCTGGAGCGGGCGTTCCGCGCGCTGTCGCTGGAGTGGATCCCGTCGGCCGGTAATTTCGTGACCTTTCGGGTGGGCGATGCCGCGGCGGTCAATGCCGCCTTGCTGCGCCACGGCGTGATCGTGCGCCCGATCGGCGGTTACGGCATGCCCGAGTGGTTGCGGGTGTCGATCGGCCTGCCCGAGGAGAACGCGCGCTTCGTCGCCGCACTCGAAGCGGCCCTGAAACCGTCGGCCTGAGAGAAAAACGACATGCCTTCAATCAAGAAGCTGGTGGTGTGCGGCGTCGGCCTGATCGGCGGCTCGTTTGCGCTGGCGCTGCGCAAGGCCGGTGTGGCCCGGCGCATCGTCGGGATAGGGCGCAGGCCGGCGTCGCTCGAGCGCGCGCTCGCGCTCGGTGTCATAGACGAGGCGGCTTCATGCTGGGCCGACGCGCTCGACGGTGCGGACTTCGTGCTGCTGGCGCCGCCGGTGGGGCAGATGGATGCGATCATGGCCGCGATGGTCCCGCATCTCGGGCCGGACACCGTGGTGACCGACGCGGGCAGCACCAAGCGCGACGTGATCGAGGCCATCTATCGGCATCTCGGCGATCGTGTGCCGAACTTCGTGCCGGCTCATCCGATCGCCGGGGCGGAGAACAGCGGCGTCGAGGCGGCGTTCCCGGCGCTGTTCGACGGCCGCAAGGTGGTGGTCACGCCCCTGCCCGAGAACGAACCGTCGGCCGTGCTGAAGGTGCGCAAGGCCTGGGAGGCCTGTGGCGCGACGATTCACGAGATGCCGCCGCACGATCACGACCGGGTTTTCGCCGCGGTCAGCCATCTGCCTCACCTGCTCGCCTTCGGGCTGGTACATGATCTGGCCGGCCGTGCGAATGCGGAGCAGTTGTTCGGCTTCGCCGCGAGCGGCTTTCGCGATTTCACCCGCATCGCCGGCAGTCACCCCGAAATGTGGCGCGACATCTGCATCGCCAACCGGCAGGCCCTGCTCGCCGAGCTGGACGAGTATCTGGCCGAGCTGGCCTACCTGCGGGCCTTGTTGCTGTCGGGCGACGGGAATCGCCTGCAGCAGCATTTTGCCGAAGCGCGCGCGGCCCGCAATGCGTGGGCGGAACAGTACAAGCACACCAGGACCTTCGACTGAAGATGGAATTTCTCGATCTGCCCCCCATGCTCGGCGCCGGCGGCAGCGTGCGTCTGCCCGGTTCCAAGAGCATCTCGAATCGCACCCTGCTGCTGGCGGCACTGGCGCGCGGCGAGACCCGCATTCGCGATCTGCTGGCGTCGGACGACGTCGATCGCATGCTCGACGCGCTCGCGCACCTCGGGGTCGCGTGGGCGCGTGATGGCGACGATGGCGAGTATGTGGTGCAGGGCGTCGGCGGCCCGTTTCCGGTCAAGTCGGCCGATCTGTTTCTCGGCAATGCCGGCACCGCGTTTCGTCCGCTGACTGCCGCGCTGGCGATGTCCGGCGGCGAGTACCGACTGTCGGGGGTGGCGCGCATGCACGAGCGGCCGATCGGGGACCTGATCGACGGCCTGCGCCAGATCGGCGCGGACGTGGTTTACGAAGGGGTCGAGGGTTTCCCGCCGCTACGCGTGCTGCCCGGCACGATCCGTGGCGGCGGTGTGCTGCGGGTGCGCGGCGACGTGTCCAGCCAGTTTTTGACCGCATTGCTGATGGCGCTGCCCCTGACCGGCACCGAGACCACGGTCGAGGTGGTCGGGGAGCTGATCTCCAAGCCGTATATCGCGATCACGCTCGAACTGATGGCGCGTTTCGGCGTCGAGGTGAAACGCACCGGGTGGGAGCGTTTCGTCGTGCCGGCCGGGCACGGCTACACCAGCCCGGGCACGATCTTCGTCGAGGGCGACGCGTCCTCGGCCTCGTATTTTCTGGCTGCCGGCGCGATCGGCGGCGGGCCGGTCCGGGTCGAGGGGGTCGGACGGTCGAGCATCCAGGGCGATGTGCACTTCGCGGCCGCACTGGCGCAACTCGGCGCACGCATCGACATGGGCGAGAACTGGGTCGAGGCGCGCTCGCCGGCGCAGGGTCGTCTGAAGGCCTTCGATCTGGATCTGAATCATATTCCCGACGCCGCGATGACGCTCGCGGTCGCGGCACTGTTTGCCGATGGACCCTGCCGACTGCGTAATATCGCGAGCTGGCGGGTCAAGGAGACCGACCGGCTCGCCGCGATGGCGACCGAGCTGCGCAAGGTCGGCGCCGTGGTCGAGGAAGGGGCGGACTTTCTGCGCATCGTGCCGCCTGCACGGCTGCTGCCCGCGACGATCGACACCTATGACGACCATCGCATCGCGATGTGCTTCTCGCTGGTGAGCCTGGGTGGTTGCCGCGTCAGGATCAATGATCCGCGCTGCGTGAACAAGACCTTCCCGACCTACTTCGACTGCTTCGCCTCGGTCACCCGTCCGGTGCCGGTCGTCGCGATCGACGGACCCTCCGCATCGGGCAAGGGGACGGTCGCCGCGCGCGTGGCCGAGGCGCTCGGCTTCGGCTACCTGGACAGCGGCTCGCTGTACCGTCTGGTGGCGCTGGCCGCGATGCGTGCGGGCGTGCCGCTCGATGACGAGACGCGAGTGGCGCGCAAGGCGGCCCGGCTTCCGGTCGTCTTCGACGGGCAGCGTATCCTGCTCGAGGGGGACGACGTGACCGACATGATCCGCGAGGAAATCTGCTCTGTCGGCGCGTCGAAGGTGGCCGAATTGCCGGCGGTACGGGCGGCGCTGCTCGACCGCCAGCGTGACTTTCGCATCGCCCCCGGGCTGGTTGCCGAGGGGCGCGACATGGGGTCGGTGGTGTTCCCGGATTCGGCCTTCAAGTTCTTCCTCACCGCCAGCGTGGAGGTGCGCGCGCAGCGCCGATATAAGCAGTTGATCGATAAGGGAATGGCTGCTAACATGGAAAGTCTTTCAAAGGACCTTGAGGAACGGGATGCGCGTGATGCGGCCCGGACCGTGGCGCCCTTGAAGAAACTCGCGGATGCGACACTCGTCGAGACGACCACCATGACGGTCGAGGAGGCGGTTGCTTTCGTGCTCGAGAATGTGCGTGGCTGACAGGCGTTTGCTCGGGACCTGTCGTTGATGCGCCTTCGCTGCTGGGGGGTCTGGCCGGTGAAACGGTTCGGACCCGATTTCAACTCACTCAATGGTTGCCGCGTGATTGCGGCTTTCTGGATCAATCAACTTTTATGACAACTGCCACCCCTGTTTCCGCCTCCATGGAAAGTTTTGCCGACCTTTTCGAAGAAAGCCTTGCTCGCCAGGAGATGCGCGCCGGTGAAGTGATCACCGCCGAAGTGGTCAGCATCGATCACAATTTCGTGGTCGTGAATGCCGGCCTCAAGTCCGAGAGCTATGTGCCGATCGAGGAGTTCCGCAACGACCGCGGCGAACTCGAAGTCGAGATCGGCGATTTCGTCCATGTCGCGATCGATGCGCTGGAAGACGGCTACGGCGAGACCCGCCTGTCGCGCGACAAGGCCAAGCGGATCTCCGCCTGGAACGACCTGGAGAAGGCGCTGAACGAGGGGTCGCTGGTCAAGGGTGTCGTGTCCGGTCGGGTCAAGGGCGGTCTGACCGTGATGACCAACAGCATCCGTGCCTTTCTGCCTGGTTCGCTGGTCGATATGCGTCCGGTCAAGGACACCACGCCGTTCGAAGGCAAGGAATTCGACTTCAAGGTCATCAAGCTCGACCGCAAGCGCAACAACGTCGTCGTGTCGCGCCGCGCCGTGCTCGAGGAGACCATGGGTGAAGAGCGCGAGAAGCTGCTCGAGAACCTGAAGGAAGGCATCGTCGTGAAGGGCGTGGTCAAGAACATCACCGACTACGGCGCCTTCATCGACCTCGGTGGCATCGATGGTCTGCTGCACATTACCGATCTGGCCTGGCGTCGTGTGCGTCACCCGTCGGAAGTGCTCAACGTCGGTGACGAGATCGAAGCCAAGGTCCTCAAGTTCGACCAGGAGCGCCAGCGTGTTTCGCTGGGCCTGAAGCAGCTCGGCGAGGATCCGTGGGTCGGCATCTCCCGTCGCTACCCGCAGGGCACCCGTCTGTTCGGCAGGGTCACCAACATCACCGACTACGGCTCCTTCGTCGAGGTCGAGCAGGGTATCGAGGGTCTGGTGCACGTGTCCGAGATGGACTGGACCAACAAGAACATCCACCCGAGCAAGGTCGTCCAGCTGGGCGACGAAGTCGAGGTGATGATTCTCGAGATCGATGAAGACCGTCGCCGCATCTCGCTGGGCATGAAGCAGTGCATGTCCAACCCGTGGGACGATTTCGCGATCAACCACAAGAAGGGCGACAAGGTGCGCGGCCAGATCAAGTCGATCACCGATTTCGGCGTGTTCATCGGCCTGGATGGTGGCATCGACGGTCTGGTGCATCTGTCGGATCTGTCCTGGAGCGAAACCGGCGAGGATGCGGTGCGCCGGTTCAAGAAGGGTGACGAGGTCGAAGCCGTGGTGCTCGCGATCGACGTCGAGCGCGAGCGCATCTCGCTCGGCATCAAGCAGCTCGAGGGCGATCCGTACACCAACTTCATCGCGACCCACGAGAAGAACGCCGTGGTCACCGGTACCGTGAAGAGCGTCGATGCGCGCGGCGCGGTCATCGAACTGAACGACGAGGTCGAAGGTTATCTGCGGGCTTCCGAAGCCGCTCCGCATCGGGTCGATGATCTGACCACCATCCTCAAGGAAGGCGATCAGGTCGAGGCGATGATCATCAACGTCGATCGCAAGACCCGTTCGATCAATCTGTCGATTCGTGCCAAGGATCAGGTCGAAACCAGCGAGGCCATCAACAAGCTCGCATCCGACAGCGCGGCGGCAAGCGGTACCACCAACCTCGGTGCGCTGCTGAAGGCCAAGCTGAACGAACAGAAGCAGTAACCCGGCCTGATTCGTCATGACCAAATCGGAGCTGATCGCGAGGCTGGCGGTGAGATTCCCCCAGCTCGTCGCCAAGGATGCCGATTTCGCGGTCAAGATGGTTCTCGATGCGATGTCCGACGCGCTTTCGCGCGGAGATCGCATCGAAATCCGCGGTTTTGGCAGCTTTTCACTGAACTACCGGCCACCACGGGTCGGGCGCAACCCCAAATCCGGGGAAAAGGTGCATGTGCCCGAAAAATACGTGCCGCATTTCAAGGCCGGCAAGGAATTGCGCGAGCGAGTTGATATCATTGAATGACCGCGCAATCGCAGGATTGCTGTTGGATTCCTGAAGGCGGCGGCGAGCCGCCTTTTTTTTGCCATCTGCACGGAGATCATTCGCTCATGCGCATCCTGATGTGGATTTTCAGATTACTGTTGTTCTTCCTGTTGTTCGGCTTTGCGGTGAAGAACGATCAACTGGTCATGCTGAAGTTCTTCTTCGGCAGCCAATGGCAGATGCCGCTGGTGTTCGTCATCCTGGCCGCGTTCGCCGCCGGCGCCGTACTCGGTGTGACCGCCACCTTCGCGTCGCTGCTGCGTTACAGGCGCGAGATCGGTCGCCTGCGCAAGACCGTGGGCAAGCTCGAGCGCGATCAGCGCGTGGCCGACACGCATGCGGTCGTCCCTCAGGGCGGAAGCAGCGAGGTCGTCTGACGCGATGGAGATAGAGTTCTGGTGGCTTCTCGCGCTGCCGCTGTTCTTCGGCCTGGGCTGGCTCGCGGCGCGAATCGACATCCGTCAGGTCGTCAGGGAGTCGCGCGCGTTGCCGCGTTCGTACCTGAACGGCCTGAATTTCCTGCTGAACGAACAGCAGGACAAGGCGATCGATTCCTTCATCGAGGCGGTGAAGATCGATCCGCACACGATCGAGTTGCATTTCGCGCTGGGCAGCCTGTTCCGACGCCGGGGCGAGACCGATCGTGCGATCAGGATGCACCAGAATCTGGTCGATCGCGAGGACCTGTCCGATTCACAGCGTCTGGAGGCGGTGGCCGCGCTCGGACAGGACTACCTGAAGGCCGGGCTGCTCGATCGGGCCGAGGCGATGTTCCAGAAACTGCGCGGCACGATCCACAACGACGCGGCCATCGGCCATCTGCTCGAGATTTACCAGCAGGAAAAGGACTGGGCCAGGGCGATCGAGGTCGCCAAGGCGATGCCCGATCACGAGAGCGTGCATTGGCGCAAGGAAGTCTCGAATTTCTATTGCGAGCTGGCGACCGCGGCGCTCGCGGACTCGCGCAACGATGTCGCCCGCCAGCACCTCGACGATGCCCTCGCGATCAATCGACGCTGCGTGCGCGCGAGCCTGATCACCGGCCAGTTGCTGGTCGCCGAGGGGCAGGACGAAGCCGCGATCGACGCATGGAAGCGGGTCGAGAGCCAGGACCCGCTGTATCTTTCGCTGGTTGCAGAGGATCTGATGGCAGCGTTCGGGCGTCTGGGGCGCCATGAACAGGGGCAGACGCTGCTGCGTTCCTGGCTGGCGCGGCACCCGTCGCTGGATCTGCTCGACGAGGTCTTTCGCTGGGAGCTCGAGCGGCAGGGTCCGAAAGCGGCCTATGACCTGGTGCGCGAGGAGTTGCGCCGCAACCCGACCTTGCTCGGTCTGGAAAAGCTGCTGGAGGCCGCGGCGTTGTCGGCGCCACCCGAGCAGCGGGCCGATGTCGAACTGGTGCGGCAGTTGATCCACGGGCATACGCGTCGCGTGGCGCGTTATCACTGCGCCGCGTGCGGCTTCAAGGCACGCCAGTTCCAGTGGCGCTGCCCCGCCTGCGGGGGCTGGGAAACCTATCCGCCCAAGCGCAGCGAGGAATTCGACCTCGTGCCCTGAGCGATCGGGTGCGCCGAGAGGGTGCTGCGCAGATCGGCTTTTACCGGCGCAGCACGCATATACTGCATCGACTTCGATTCAACGAACACGATACGAGCGGACATGGAATACAAGACTCTGGAAGACTGCGTCGGGCATACCCCGCTGGTCAGAATGAAGCGGCTGACCGCCGGGCGCAACAACGTGATTCTCGGCAAGCTCGAGGGCAACAACCCGGCCGGCTCGGTCAAGGACAGGCCCGCGCTTTCGATGATCATGCGGGCCGAGGCGCGGGGCGACATCCGGCCGGGTGACACGCTGATCGAAGCGACCAGCGGCAATACCGGTATCGCGCTGGCGATGGCGGCCGCGATGCGCGGTTATCGCATGGTGCTGGTCATGCCCGAGAATCAGAGCGTCGAGCGCCGTCAGACGATGCGTGCCTTCGGCGCCGAACTGGTGCTGACCGCGCGGGACGGGGCTATGGAGATGGCGCGCGATGTCGCGACCCGCATGCGGGACGACGGTCAGGGCATCATCCTCGACCAGTTCGCGAACCCGGACAACCCCTTGTCGCATTACGAGGGTACCGCGCCCGAGATCTGGGAGCAGACCGGCGGCCGGATCACGCATTTCGTCAGCAGCATGGGCACGACCGGTACGATCATGGGGTGTTCGCGCTTCTTCAAGGAGCAAAACCCGGCGATCCAGATCGTCGGCTGCCAGCCGGAAGAAGGCTCGCAGATTCCGGGCATCCGTAAATGGCCGGAAGCCTACCTCCCGGACATCTACGACAAGTCCGCGGTCGATCGGCTCGAGTATGTCGGCCAGGCCGACGCGGAGGAGATGACCCGCCGGCTCGCGCGGGAAGAGGGCATCTTTGCGGGCATATCGGCCGGCGGCGCGATGCATGTCGCGCTTCGGATCGCCGGCGAGGTGGAGGATGCGGTGATCGTCTCCATCGTGTGCGATCGGGGTGACCGCTATCTGTCGACCGGCGTCTTTCCGGGCTGACCCCCGTACCTGCGGACGGCATCTGGTTTCGTATGCCGTCTGTGCTGCCCTGCTGGTCGGGTTGGTGTCGCTCGCCGCGGCGCGGGCGCTGCAGCTTGATCTGGGCCGGCTCACGCATCCGCTGTTCGTCCTCGACGGCGTGACGGTCTCGATCGGGGCCGAGGCCGGCCCCGCCAGAATCGATGTCGCGCGCGTCTCGATCGGTGGCCAGGTCTGGTCGGGCGTTTTCCTCGAGTGCGGGCGCTTTCATCTCGCCGAGGGGCAGATGCGCTGCGAGCAGGGGCGGATGTCCGTTCCGGGTGTGATCGAGCGCGCGCGGATCGAACTGGGCTTCGACCCCGGAAGGATGACGGGTCGCATGCGTGTGCTGACCGATGCTGGCGAGGCGATCTCCGCGACGCTCGACTCGAACGGTCGTCTGGCCGCCGACTTGTCGGGCCTCTCGCTCGCGCGGGCGGCCGCCTGGTGGCCACGGCTTGCCGAGCTCGGCCTGGCCGGCCGCTTCGATGGCGTGCTCGAATACGGGCCGGGCGCGGCCGGCCTCACCCTGTCGGGTCGTGTCAGCGACGGCGCGTTCGCGTCGGCGGACGGTCTGCAGGCGGCGGAGGCTCTGCTACTCGAGCTCACGTTCGGTGCGCGACCGGCGGATCGGGGGTGGCGCTGGAAGGGTCGCCTGTCCTGGATCGGTGGGGCGGCCTATGTCCATCCGCTGTTCGTCGAGTCCGGGATGCAGGTGGTCGCCAACGGGCGCTTGCACATGGATGATCTGATCGTCGAACGCGTGGATGTCAATATCGACGGTCTCGGTTCGCTCGCGGCGAGCGGGCTGTTCGGACTGAACCCGCTACGGCTCGACCGGGCGGCGCTTACGCTCGCGGATGCCGATCTCGCAGTGCTCGGGCCACGCTTTCTCGCACCGGTGGTCGCTCCTGCGCGGCAGGATTCGATGTACTTCTCCGGGCGTGTGAGCGCCGAGGCGCGCATCGAGGCGGACGAACTGGTCGCGCTCGATGCCACACTGGACGCGGTATTGATAGGACTGGACGATCCGGAACTGGGCTTCGGCCCGCTCAGCGGGTCCGTTCCGTGGCGTGCGCACGCGCAGACCGAGGCCCAAGTGCGGGTGGACGGCGGGCACTGGAAGCGCCTGAGCCTGGGTGCATTCGATCTGGATGCACGCCTTCATGGTCGATCGGTCGAGCTCGAACGGGTCGCGATTCCGCTGCTCGATGGCCGTGTACTGCTGGAGGACGTCACGCTGCGCCGCGAGATGACGGGATGGATCGGGCGCGGGGGGCTGGTCGTCGAGCCGATCTCGATGGCGCAACTGACCGAGGCGGTCGGCCTGCCCCGGATGTCGGGGGTCCTGTCCGCGTCGCTGCCCGGGCTGACGATCGCACCGGGGGAACTGCGTCTGGACGGGGCGCTGGCGATGTCGGTGTTCGACGGCTATCTTCTGGTGAGCCGTCTGCAGTTGCTCGAGCCCTTGGGCGTGGCCGCGCATCTGTACGCCGATGTGATGGCACGCAACCTGGATCTGGCCCAGCTGACCGATACGTTCGCCTTCGGCAGCGTCACCGGCTTCATCGACGCGGACGTGAGTGGCCTCGAACTGGTCCGCTGGCGGCCGGTGCGCTTCGAGGCCAGCGTGCGCAGCAGTCCCGGCCGATATGCCCGCCGGATCAGCCAGCGGGCGGTGCAGAACATCGGGGCACTGGGCGGGGCGGGGGCGGTCGCGGCGCTGCAGCGGGGCTTCCTCGGTTTATTCGATACGTTCGGCTATCGGGAGCTGGGCCTGTCGTGTCGGCTGGAGGGCGGCGTGTGCATGATGCAAGGGCTCGACGAGGTGCGCGCGCGCGATCCCGATTCGGGCTTCGTAATCGTGCGTGGCGGCGGCGTCCCGGCGCTGAACGTCATCGGCTACAATCGGCGCGTCGACTGGGAAGAGTTGCTGGCGCGCCTGAAGCGCGCGATCGAGTCGAATGTGGCACCGGTCATCGAATAGGCCGGTCCGAACGTTCACAGCACATCAGCGCCGTGCAACCGGCCGCAGCGGGCGGGCGGTGCATCGGCCAGGGAGCCCGAATGAGCATGATCAGGACAGGGGCGATGGTGACGGCGATCGCGCTCGCGAGCGCGGGGTGCGTGACCATCAACATCTATTTTCCGGCGGCGGCGGCAGAGAAGGCGGCCGACCGGATCATCGAGGACGTGTGGCAGTTGCGCGAAATGGCGCCGGCGGCCGAGGGCGAGACGACGGGAGAGGCGAAATGAACGTGGTGACGATGTTGCGTGCGGCCGTGCTGGCCCTTGTCTTGGCGTGTGCCGGGCCCGCGTTCGCGCAGGGCAATCTTGAGATCAACACCCCGGCGATCGCCGCACTGCAGTCCTCGATGCAGCAACGCCATGCGCAGCTTGCGCCGCTGTATGCGGCCGGCGCGGTCGGGATCGCGGCCGGCGGGTCGGTGGCGCTGCGCGATGCGTCCAGCGTGCCGCTTGCTCAGCGCGGTCAGGTCAACGCGCTGGTGGCGGCCGAGAATGCCGACCGGACCGCGCTGTATCGGGAGATCGCGCGCGCCAACGGGCACCCCGAATGGGAGGCGGACGTGCGGCGCACCTTTGCGCAACGCTGGATCGAGCGCGCCCAGCCCGGCTGGTGGGTGCAAGGCCCCGGCGGCTGGGTACAGAAGTAATGACCGTCCTGGTATTCGACATCGAGACCGTTCCCGATGTCGCAGGCATCCGGGCGCTCAATCAGCTGCCGGCGGAACTGTCCGACTTCGAGGTCGCCGAGTTCGCCTTTCAGCAACGCAGGGTCGCCAATGGCACGGATTTTCTGCCGCACACGCTGCAGCGCGTGGTCACGATCTCGTGCGTACTGCGCGACGCTGGCCACTTCAGGGTGTTCTCGCTGTCCGAGCCGGACAGCGGCGAGGGCGAGATCATCCAGCGCTTCTTCGACGGCATTGAGCGTTACGCCCCGCAGATCGTGTCCTGGAACGGTGGCGGCTTCGATCTGCCGGTGCTGCATTACCGTGGGCTGATCCATGGCGTCAGCGCGCCGCGCTACTGGGATCTGGGCGACGGCGACTACAGCGATTCGCGCGACTACAAATGGAACAACTACATCAGCCGCTATCACAACCGGCATCTCGACCTGATGGACCTGCTGGCGCTCTATCAACCCCGCGCCAATGCGCGGCTGGACGAGCTGGCGAAGCTGATGGGTTTTCCGGGCAAGCTCGGCATGGATGGCGGGGCAGTGTGGCAGGCCTGGCAGGACGGTCGCATCGACGAGATCCGGGACTATTGCGAAACCGACGTCGTGAATACCTATCTGGTATACCTGGGCTTCCAGCGCATGCGCGGTCATATCGACCGCGCCGGATTCGACGCCGAGATCGCGGAGGTTCGGCAGGCACTCGAGCGGATCGGGGCTGCACACTGGCGAGCCTACCTGGACGCGTGGTGATGCAGTGCGAAAAAAGGTTTTGACAGTCTGCGCCGAATGATTATAATTCGCGGCTCTTAGCAGGCGCGTAGCTCAGTTGGTTAGAGCACCACCTTGACATGGTGGGGGTCGTTGGTTCGAATCCAATCGCGCCTACCAACACCCTGGAGTAAAACGATGTTTCGAACTACTACCGAAGCCGGAAACTGAAGACGTCGGGCTCCGCAGTAGTGCTCCATTAAAAAAGTGCGGCTCCACCGCACTTTTTTTTCGTCTCCAGTTTCTATAATTTCGACCCGAACACCCTTATCCGACGACGACTCCCGCTCAATCGCATCGAGGCCAGGAAATGCCCAATATCACCCTCCCCGACGGTTCCGTTCGCAGCTTCGACCAGGCGGTCACCGTCGCCGATGTGGCGGCGGCGATCGGGACCGGGCTGGCGAAGGCCGCACTGGCCGGCAAGGTCGGCGGTCGTCTGGTGGATCTGTCCCATCGCATCGACGACGATGCGACGCTCGCGATCGTGACCGACAGGAATCCCGAAGGTCTGGAGATCATCCGGCATTCCACCGCTCACCTGCTCGCGCATGCGGTCAAGCAACTGTTTCCGGATGCGCAGGTGACGATCGGTCCGGTGATCGAGAACGGCTTCTACTACGATTTCGCGTACAAGCGTCCCTTCACGCCGGAGGATCTGGCGCAGATCGAGGTGCGCATGGCCGAACTGGCCAAGGCCGACATTCCGGTCGGGCGCGAAGTTTGGGCTCGTGACGACGCGGTCGAGTTCTTCAAGGCGCAGGGCGAGCATTACAAGGCCGAGATCATCGCGTCCATTCCGGCGGCCGAGGACGTGTCGCTCTATCGCCAGGGCGATTTCATCGACCTGTGTCGCGGACCGCACGCGCCCTCCACCGGCAAGCTGAAGGTGTTCAAGCTGACCAAACTCGCCGGCGCGTACTGGCGCGGCGACTCGAAGAACGAGATGCTGCAGCGCATCTACGGCACCGCCTGGGCCCGCAAGGAGGAACTGGCGGCGCACCTGCACATGCTCGAGGAGGCGGAGAAGCGCGATCACCGCAAACTCGGTCAGCAACTCGGTTTCTTCCATTTCCAGGAGAACGCGCCGGGAGCGGTGTTCTGGCATCCGAAGGGCTGGACCCTGTTCCAGTCGCTGATCAACTACATGAGGATGCGCCAGGACGCGGCCGGTTACGTGGAGGTCAATACGCCGGACGTCATGGATCGCGGCCTGTGGGAAACCTCCGGTCACTGGCAGAACTACCGTCAGAACATGTTCACCACGCAGACCGAGGACGAGCGGGTGTTCGCGCTCAAACCGATGAACTGCCCCGGTGCGGTGTCGATGTTCGCGACCGGGCTGAAGAGTTACCGCGACCTGCCGTTGCGCATGGCCGAGTTCGGCAAGGTGCACCGTTACGAGCCGTCCGGCGCGCTGCACGGGCTGATGCGGGTGCGCCACTTCACCCAGGACGATGCGCATATCTTCTGCACCGAGCAGCAGATGCAGCAGGAATGCACCGACGTGGTCGCCCTGATCCTGGACATCTACAAGGACTTCGGCTTCGACAACGTGCGCATCAAGCTGTCTACCCGGCCGGACAACCGGATCGGCAGCGACGAAATCTGGGACAGACTCGAAGGCGCGCTGGCTGCGGCGCTCGACCACATGGGCATGGCCTATGAACTCTTCCCCGGTGAGGGCGCGTTCTACGGACCCAAGCTCGAATTCGTGCTGCGCGACGCGATCGGTCGTGACTGGCAGTGCGGCACGCTGCAGGTGGACATGAACCTGCCGGAACGCTTTGACATCACCTATGTCGCCGAGGACAACACCCGAAAGCGTCCGGTGATGCTGCACCGCGCGCTGTTCGGCTCGCTCGAGCGCTTCGCCGGCATTCTGCTCGAGCATCATGCCGGTGCCTTGCCCCTGTGGCTTGCGCCGGTCCATGCGGTCGTGCTGAACATCTCGGAGGGTCAGTCCGAGTATGCGCTCAGCGTGGCCGCGACCCTGAAGAAAGCCGGCTTCCGCGTGGATGCCGATTTGCGAAACGAAAAGATAAACTATAAAATCCGCGAGCACAGCGTGCACAAGCTTCCCTATCAGCTCGTCATCGGCGAGAAGGAAAAGGACGCAGGGCTTGTCGCAGTGCGCGCGCGGGGCGGCCAAGACCTTGGCCAGATGTCCCTCGATACGTTGATCGAGCGCTGGCGTCGGGAAATCGACGCGAAGAGCGGCTCGCTCTGATTTTTTGGAATTCATGGAGAGGAACCATCGCTCAAGATAAGAAGCAGCGCGTCAATGGCGAGATAAACGCGCCTGAAGTCCGGTTGGTAGCTGATGACGGCGAGCAACTCGGCATCGTGTCCCTGAATGCGGCGCTCGGCATCGCTGAAGAGGCCGGTCTGGATCTGGTCGAGATCGCGCCGATGGCCCAGCCGCCGGTCTGCAAAGTGATGGACTTCGGCAAGTTCAAGTATCAGGAGCAGAAGAAGGCTCACGAAGCCAAGTCCAAGCAGAAGCAGGTGCAGGTCAAGGAAGTCAAGCTGCGTCCAGGCACCGACGAGAACGACTACCAGATCAAGCTTCGCAACCTCAGGCGCTTCCTGATCGAGGGTGACAAGGCCAAGGTGACCCTGCGGTTCCGTGGCCGCGAGATGGCGCATCAGGAGATCGGGATGCGGCAGCTCGAGCGGATCAAGGCGGACATCGACGACATCGCGATGGTCGAGCAGATGCCCAAGATGGAAGGGCGGCAGATGGTCATGGTGATCGGCCCGCGCAAGACGCGCTGATCGCCGGAAGGTTTCGAGCGCCGTGTTCGGAATGAACCCGGCGCTCGAAGACCGGCGCGACGGATGCGCCGGAATACAAGTGGTGTCGGGTGTCAAATGCGCCGTGTGTGGCGCTACCTGACGGCATGCATAAAACAGGAGTTGGAAATGCCTAAGATGAAGACCAAGAGCGGAGCCGCGAAGCGGTTCAAAGTCCGCGCAAGCGGGGGGATCAAGCGGTCCCAGGCGTTCAAGCGCCACATCCTGACCAAGAAGTCGACCAAGACCAAGCGCCAGCTGCGCGGCATGACCGAAGTTCATGCCGCGGATCAGAAGCTGATTCGCGCCATGTTGCCTTACGCTTGATAGGAGACCGCAATGCCCAGAGTAAAACGTGGTGTAACCGCGCGCGCGCGGCACAAGAAAGTCCTCGATCAGGCCAAGGGATACCGCGGCCGTCGCAAGAACGTCTACCGCATCGCCAAGCAGGCGGTGATGAAGGCCGGTCAGTACGCCTACCGTGACCGCCGTCAGCGCAAGCGTCAGTTCCGCTCCTTGTGGATCGCGCGTATCAACGCGGCGGCCCGTGAAGTCGGTCTGACCTACAGCACCTTCATGAACGGCCTCAAGAAGGCCGCAATCGAAGTCGACCGCAAGGTCCTGGCCGATCTGGCCGTCTTCGACAAACCCGCCTTTGCCGCGCTCGCGGACCAGGCCCGGGCCAAACTCGCCGCCTGATTCAGCGCGGCACAAAGAAAGGAGGCCTGGCCTCCTTTTTTTTTCTGAACGCTCAGGCGTATGAACATGGACAAGCTCGAACAAATAGTCGAAGAGGCGCAGGCGGCTTTCGCCGCGGTGTCGGATGCCGCCCAGCTGGAGCAGGTGAAGGCCCGTTTTCTCGGGAAGACCGGCTCTCTGACCGAACGGCTCAAGACGCTTGGCAAGCTGCCGCCGGACGAGCGCCGGACCGCCGGCGCGGAGATCAACCGCGCGAAGAGCGCAGTCGAGGCGGCGCTCGAGGCACGGCGCGAGGCGCTGCGCGAGGCGCGTCTGCTGTCGCAGCTCGCGGCCGAATCACTCGATGTGACGCTGCCGGGACGTGGCGCCGGGCAGGGCGGGCTGCATCCGGTCACGCTGACGCTCGAACGACTCGAGGCGCTGTTCCGGTCGATCGGCTTCATCGTCGCCGACGGCCCCGAGATCGAGACCGACTGGCACAACTTCACCGCGCTGAACACGCCCGACAACCACCCGGCGCGCTCCATGCACGACACCTTCTATCTGGAAGGGCGTGAGGATGTGCTGCTGCGCACGCACACCAGTCCGGTGCAGATCCGCTCGATGCTGGCACATGTGGCGCGCCATGCCGGGGCCGCGACGATGCCCGACGTACGGGTGATCGCACCCGGACGGGTCTATCGGGTCGATTCCGATGCCACGCATTCGCCGATGTTTCATCAGGTGGAAGGCCTGTGGGTCGGCGAAAGCGTCAGCTTCGCTGATCTGAAAGGCGTCGTGGCCGACTTCCTGCGCAAGTTCTTCGAGTCCGACGATCTGCAGGTGCGCTTCAGGCCGTCGTTCTTCCCGTTCACAGAGCCGAGCGCCGAGATCGACGTGGCCTTCATGAGTGGTGCGCTCGAAGGGCGCTGGCTGGAGATCGCGGGTTGCGGCATGGTGCATCCGAACGTGCTGCGCTTCGGCGGAATCGATCCGGAGCGCTACACCGGGTTTGCGTTCGGCATGGGGCTGGACCGGCTGGCGATGCTGCGTTACGGCGTCAACGATCTGCGTCTGTTCTTCGACAACGATCTGCGCTTCTTGAGCCAATTCAGGTAGACGATCATGCAATTTAGTGAACTCTGGCTGCGGAGCGTGTGCGATCCGCAGATCGATTCCGACGAACTCGGTCATCGATTGACGATGGCCGGCCTGGAAGTCGAGGAATGCGAGGCGGTCGCGCCGCCGTTCGCCGGCATCGTGGTGGCCGAGATCCTGGCCACCGAACCCCACCCGAACGCCGACAAGCTCAAGGTCTGCCGGGTCGACGCGGGCCATGGTGAGCGGCTGCAGATCGTGTGCGGCGCACCGAACGCGGCCGTCGGCATGAAGGTGCCGCTCGCGAAGGTCGGCGCGCAATTGCCCGGGCTGGAGATCAAGGCGGCGAAGCTGCGCGGGGTGGAATCGTGCGGCATGCTGTGCTCTGCACGCGAGCTGGGTCTGTCCGACGACCACAGTGGCCTGCTATCGCTGCCAGCCGATTTCGCGCTCGGCGCCGACGTGCGCGAACTGCTCGCGCTGGACGATCGCAAGATCACGATCAAGCTGACCCCGAACCGCGCGGACTGTCTCAGCATTGTCGGCATCGCACGCGAACTGGCGGCGCTGACGGGCGCCCAGCTGACCCTGCCCGGGATCGACGCGGTCGCGCCGGAAATCGACGACCGCCGGGACATCGTGCTCGATGCGCCGGCGGCCTGTCCGCGTTACTGCGGCAGGATCGTGCGTGGCGTGAACGCGCGCGCGCCCAGCCCGGACTGGATGCGGCAGCGGCTGGAGCGGTGCGGCGTGCGCCCGATCAGCGCACTGGTCGATGTGACCAACTACGTGATGCTGGAACTCGGTCAGCCGCTGCATGTGTTCGACGACGGGAAGCTGTCCGGTGCGATCCATGTGCGTTTCCCGACTGCGGGCGAGTCGGTGTTGCTGCTCAACGAGCAGACCGTCGAGCCATCGACCGATACGCTGCTCATCGCGGACGAGGCGCGTGCGCTGGCGCTGGCCGGCATCATGGGCGGCGAGGAATCCGGCGTCACGCTGGACTCGACCGACGTGTTTCTGGAGAGCGCGTTCTTCTCGCCCGATGCGATCGCCGGCCGGGCGCGCCAGTATGGCTTTGGCTCGGATGCGTCGCACCGCTTCGAGCGCGGCGTCGACTTCGAACTCGCCACCCGCGCCATCGAACGCGCGACCCGCCTCATCCTCGACATCTGCGGCGGCAAGGCGGGGCCGGTCGTCGAGGCGCTGGATGCGGCTCATCTGCCGGCCCGTGAGCCGGTGCGGGTGCGCCCCGGGCGTGTCCGGCGGGTGCTCGGTGTCGCGTTGACCGATGCACACATGATCGAACTGCTCGAAAGCGTGCAACTCGAGGTGCGGCGCGACGGTGAGGACCTGGTGGTCGTGCCGCCTTCGTTCCGTTTCGATATCGTGATCGAGGAGGACCTGATCGAGGAGATCGTGCGCCTGCACGGATACGACGCGGTGCCCGCGCTGGTGCCGCGTGGCCGCCTGGAGATGCTCGAGCGGCCGGAGACTTCGCGTCCGATCCATGATGTGCGCAGATTGCTGGCCGATCGGGATTATCAGGAAGTCATCAACTACGCATTCGTCGACGAGGCGTGGGAGCGCGACCTGTGCGGGAACAGCCAGCCTATCCGCCTGGCCAATCCGATCGCGAGCCAGATGAGTGTGATGCGTTCGAGTCTGATTCCCGGCCTGGTCGCCAGCCTGGTCGCCAATCGCAAGCGCCAGCACGCGCGTGTGCGACTGTTCGAGACCGGGCGTTGCTTCGAGACCAAGGCAGACGGCGAACCGGTGGCCGGGTTCCGGCAGCCGGTGCGTCTGGCGGCGCTGGCGGCGGGCGGCGTGGTCGCCGAGCAGTGGGGGGCGCCCGCGCGTGCGGTCGATTTCTTCGACGTGAAGGGTGACCTGGAGGCGGCTTTCGCGCCGCTGGCACTCGGCTTCGAGGTGCTTGCCCATCCGGCATTGCACCCGGGGCGCAGCGCGTCGATCAGGCTGCGGGGTCGGCATGTCGGCGTGATCGGCCAGCTGCATCCGGTGTGGGTCGAGCGCTATGAGCTCGGGACGGCACCGGTCGTGTTCGAGGTCGATCTGGACGTGCTGGAGCAGCGCGAGATGCCGCAATACGCCGAGGTTTCGCGTTTTCCGATCGTCGCGCGCGACCTCGCGCTGATCGTCGATCAGGAGGTCAGCGCGACGCGGGTTCAACAGGTGCTGTCGGGCGGCGCGCCCGCCATCGTGCGGTCGATCGAGTTGTTCGATGTCTACGATGGTAAGGGCATCGAAACGGAGAAAAGGAGTCTTGCATTCAGGGTCTTGATGCAAGATACTCAACGAACGCTTGAAGATGCCGAGGTTGATGCAGCGGTCGCGGCGATTGTGAAAATGGCCGAAAGCACCCTTGGTGCCCGGCTACGTGGATAGTGTGAAATGAACGTGACCCTGACCAAGGCTGAGCTGGCCGATCTGTTGTTCGAGCGTGTCGGGCTCAACAAGCGTGAAGCCAAGGACATGGTGGAAGGCTTCTTCGAGGAGATCCGGCAGGCGTTGGAGCGGGGCGAGTGCGTAAAGCTGTCCGGATTCGGCAACTTCCAGCTCCGTGACAAACCCCAGCGCCCGGGTCGGAACCCGAAAACCGGTGAGGAGATCCCGATTTCCGCACGCAGGGTGGTGACTTTTCATGCCAGCCAGAAGCTGAAGGCCGCCGTGGAGCAATTGAGCGATGCAAGCAAGCAACCCTGACCCGGCACCGGAAAAGCTGCCGCCGATTCCGGCAAAGCGCTATTTCACCATCGGTGAGGTCAGCGAGCTGTGCGCGGTCAAACCGCACGTGCTGCGCTACTGGGAGCAGGAGTTCACGCAGCTCAAACCGGTCAAGCGGCGCGGAAATCGGCGCTACTACCAGCATCACGAGGTGTTGCTGATCCGGCGGATTCGCGATCTGCTGTACGAAGACGGTTTCACGATATCCGGCGCGCGCAACAAGCTGGGCGAGTCGCATATCCGCAAGCAGGAGGACGTGGAGGAATCCGCGCAACTGCGTGCATTGATCGCCGAGTTGCGCGCCGAGATCGAGAGCGTCCTCGCGCGCCTGAAGGCGTGAATCCCGCTGGTAAATGAAGGGAAGGCTGCTATAATGCGCGCCTGTGTCGGGGCGTAGCGCAGCCTGGTAGCGCACTTGCATGGGGTGCAAGGGGTCGCGAGTTCGAATCCCGCCGCCCCGACCAATGGCATCGAGCAATGAGTCAATCCCAAGGGATTGGCTTTTTTTTTGCGTGGTCGCGTGCGGCGACGTGCAAGGTCCGCACGCCCCCCGGCGCGCCCCAGCCGCTGTGCTAACATTCCGGATCCCGGCGGCTGCGCCCGCGATCAGTGAATGGACCCCTCATGCGCATTCTTCTCAGCAACGACGACGGTTATTTCGCCCCGGGGCTCGCGGCGCTCTACGAGGCGCTGCGGGATCTGGGGGATGTTACGGTGGTGGCGCCCGAGCGTGACCGCAGCGGCGCGAGCAATTCACTGACGCTCGATCGCCCGTTGTCGGTGCGAAAGGCGGCAAACGGGTTCCACTTCGTCAATGGCACCCCCACCGACTGCGTTCATCTGGCTGTCACGGGCATGTTCGATCATCTGCCCGACATGGTCGTTTCCGGCATCAATCACGGTGCGAACATGGGCGACGACACGATCTACTCGGGAACCGTGGCGGCGGCCACCGAGGGTTTTCTGCTCGGCGTTCCGTCGATCGCGGTGTCGCTGGTCAGCAAGGGTGCGTCCGATTTCGGTTCGGCCGCGCGCGTTGCGCGGGATCTGGTGAAGCGCTTCCAGCGCACGCCGTTTCTGCAGCCGGTTCTGCTCAACGTGAATATTCCGGACCGGTCCCATGGTGACCTGAAGGGGGTCAGGGTGACCCGCCTGGGCAAGCGACACAAGGCCGAACCGGTCGTCAAGGACACCACGCCGCGGGGTGACACCGTCTTCTGGATCGGGGCGGCCGGGCAGGCGGCCGATGCCGGCGAAGGGACGGATTTCGATGCGGTCGCGCGGGGATTCGTGTCGGTTACGCCATTGCAGATCGATCTCACCCATAATGGGCTGATCTCGGGTGTCACCGACTGGTTGGGCGACTGAGCGCATGCGGTCCCGGGAATCGGTGCAGGCGGCCGGTCGTGCGCTGGCCAGAATGGTCGAACGGCTGCGTCAGCAGGGCATTCGCGACGAGAAGGTGCTCGACGCGATGATGCGGGTGCCGCGCCAGTCCTTCGTCGACGAGGGGCTCGGCTTCAGCGCCTATGACGATACGCCGCTGCCGATCGGTTACCAGCAGACCATCTCGCAGCCGTTCGTGGTGGCGAGAATGCTGGAGATTCTGCGCGCCGGACGCGAACTCGGGCGCACGCTGGAGGTCGGTGCAGGATGTGGGTATCAGGCTGCGGTGCTGTCCTTTCTGGCCACCGAAGTCTATGCGGTCGAGCGGATTCGTCCATTGCTCGACCGGGCGAAGGAGAATCTGCGGCCGTTTCGCTTTGCGAACGTGCGGTTAAAATATGCCGACGGGAGCCTTGGACTGCCGGAGGCGGCACCGTTCGACACCATCGTCGTGGCCGCTGCGGCACGCGAGATCCCGGCGGCGCTCAAGGCGCAGCTGGCTGACGGCGGCCGCATGATGATTCCGGTCGGCATCGCCAGCCAGCAACTGGTGCTCGTGGAGCGCCAGGGTAACGTTTTCAGGGAAAGCCGGTTCGATGCGGTTCGCTTCGTGCCATTGCTCAGTGGAATGGAATGAAATATTCAGTCATGAAATCACGATGCAGCGTAGTCGCAACGATCGCCCTGGCTGGGGTTCTGCTCGCCGGTTGTGCCGCGCAGGCGCCGGCCCCGGTCCGACATACGACGCCCCCTCCGCAGTCCGCCGCGCCGGGCACCGTGCAGCGCATGCATGTCGTGCAGCCCGGCGATACGCTGCTGGGTATCGCCCGCCAGTATGGGCAGAATCTCGACGATCTGATCGTGTGGAACGGCCTGATGGATCCGAACCAGTTGCGGGTCGGTCAGGAGATCCGTGTTTCGCCGTCGGTCTTGCCGGGTGCCGGCACCGCGGTGGCGATCGCGCAGCCGGTTGAGATCCAGCCGATCGTGCCGTCGACCGGCATGCGCGACGCGCGGGTGGTCTACGATCCTCGCGGGGGTACCCAGCCCTACAGCGACCAGGCGTGGGCCGCGATAAGGCCCGACGCCGGTGTCGCTCCGTCTTCGGCGGTGCCGCCACCGGCGCAGGCCATTGCCGACTCGCGCTGGTTGTGGCCCGCGACCGGCCAGCTGATCGCCGGGTTCAACGAGGCGACCAACAAGGGCGTGGATATTGCGGGCAATCCCGGCGATCCGGTCATCGCGTCGGCCGCCGGGCAGGTCGTGTACTCGGGCAGCGGCTTGCGCGGCTACGGAAAACTGGTCATCATCAAACACGATGACGAGTACCTGACGGCATACGCACACAATCAGACGCTGCTGGTGAAGGAAGGCGACGCGATCAGCAAGGGCCAGCGCATCGCTGAACTGGGCAGTACCGACGCGGATCGTCCCAAACTGCATTTCGAGATTCGCAGGTTGGGCCGTCCGGTCGATCCGATGCAGTATCTGCCGCCACGCTGACGAGGAGACCGATGTACGATCCGGCCGAGCAGGACGATGACGCGAATCGTGAGCCGGATCTGCCGCCCGAGGTCGAGGTGCTCGGTCAGCCGACGACGCCGGCCTACGAAAGCGAGTTCCTGAACGACGTCACCCAGATCTATCTGAACGAGATCGGCGCCAATCCGCTGCTCACGGCCGATGAGGAGGGTCGCCTGACCCGGCTGGTCAAGCAGGGTGACTTCGACGCGCGCCAGACGATGATCGAACGCAACCTGCGTCTGGTCGTCAATATCGCCAAGCATTACCTGAATCGCGGCATTCCGCTGCTCGATCTGGTCGAGGAGGGCAATCTCGGCCTGATGCATGCGCTGGACAAGTTCGATCCGGAGCGCGGCTTTCGCTTCTCGACCTATGCGACCTGGTGGATTCGCCAGAACATCGAACGGGCGATCATGAACCAGTCGCGCACGATTCGACTTCCGGTTCATGTGGTCAAGGAGCTCAATCAGGTGTTGCGCACCCAGCGCAATCTCGAGGCGCTCGGAAACGGCGAGTTCTCGATCGACGAGATCGCGGAACGCCTCGGAAAATCGGTCGAGGATGTGCGCGCGTTGCTGGTGCTGAGCGAGCACACCGCATCGCTTGACGCGCCGCTGGACATCGACCCGACGCTGTCCATCGGCGAGTCGCTGGCCGACGACCATGTGGAGACGCCGGACTTCCAGATCCAGCACACCGAGGTCGAGACGCTGGTGCGCGAGTGGATCCTGAAGCTGAACGACAAGCAGCGCATGGTGATTCGTCACCGCTACGGCATCGACGAAAGCGAAGTGATGACGCTCGAGGAACTGGCCGCACAGCTCGGACTGACGCGGGAGCGTGTGCGCCAGATACAGCTGGAGGCGCTCGGGCAGTTGCGGCGGTCGATACGGCGCCGGGGCATTCCGCGCGACGTGCTGCTGTAGCGACCTGCCGGATCCGGCTCCGCCGTGTGACCGGCGTGCCGGGCGGAGTCAGCGCATGGCTTCCTGGAGACGTTCGTAACGCGAACGGATCGTTTCGGCCAGCTGGAAGACCGACATCGCATAGAAACTGCTGCGGTTGTACCGCGTGATCACGTAGAAGTTGCGGTATCCGAGCCAGTGTTCGGTCTGCGCGCCGGGTGTGGGCAGGTCGAACAGCGTTGCCGGTGCGGCATGCAACTGTCCGTTCAGTGCGGTGATGCCCTCGGACATGACCAGCAGGTGATCCAGCGAGGGTTCGATGCCGGCGGCGATCAGCGGGGCCGGATCGCGATCCGCGGGAATCGTGACCTGCACCGCGACCGGCTCGCCGCTTTGCCAGCCGTGCGCGGCGAGATAGTTCGCGACGCTGCCGATCGCGTCGATCGGATCGCGTTCGAAGTCGATCCGGCCGTCGCCGTCGAAATCCACCGCGTAGGTCCGGATGCTGCTCGGCAGGAATTGAGGATAGCCCAGTGCGCCGGCGAACGAGCCCCGATAGCTGAACGGATCGCGCTGCTGCTCGCGTGCGAGCAGGAACAGGTTCTCCAGTTCGCGCCTGAACAGGTCCGCACGGGGCGGGTAGTCGAATGCGAGCGTCGCCAGCGCCGAAACCGCCTGGAAACTGCCGGTGTAATTGCCGTAGTGCGTCTCCACGCCGATGATCGCGACGATGAACTCGGGCGGAACGCCGAAGCGGCGGCTCGCTGCCTCCAGCGTCTGCCGGTGCCGGCGCCAGAACGCAACGCCGGCATCCACCCGCGTATCGCCGAGAAAGCGGCCGCGGTAATCCTGCCAGGATCGGGTGCCGGGCCGGCTCGGTGGACGGATGAGCCGGATCACGCGCTCGTCGTGGCTCGCCCGCGCGAGCGCGTCGAGCACGTCGCGCTGGTCGAAGCCATGCTGGGCCTCCATGTCGATCGCGAACTGGCGCGCGGCCTCGTGGGTGACGAAGGACGCGAATACGGCTGGCGTGTGCAGTAGCGCGACCAGCGCGATGCAGAGCGTGCGAATGTTCGGGAAGGTCATTTCAGTGTCAGATTCCTGATGCGCTTGGTCAGTCGTCGGGTGGTCGCTGCCAGGTCGTCGTCAAACGCACCGTAGCGCAATCTGGCATAGATCTGGGCAATCTCGCGTATGGCGGGGGCGCTGCCCGGGTAATGGTCGCCGACACGTCTAGCGTAGTCGATCGGGCCCTCCCACGGCAATCGCTGCAGGCCCTTGCGTGCAAAACGTGCGCAGAACGCATGCCATGCCCGGTCCAGCGGATCGCGTCTGCGAACCTGCAGCACCGCCCATCCGAACAGCGCCGCCATCACCAGCGCCGCCCCGCCCCCCATCAGTGCGGTCAGCGTGCGCCAGTCGGGCGCCTCGAAGCCCAGTCCTTCGAGCAGCCGGCGCTGACGCTCGATGTTGTAGCCGATCACGCTCTGGTTCCAGGCATTGGACAACGCTTCCCACTGATGACGCATGTCGCGCAGCCAGCGCATGGCCGGGCGCATCATGAACGGTAACGGCTCGCCGCGCGGCAGCGCGGACGCGAGTCCGGTCTCGATGCGTGACGGCGCGGCCAGCGCGGTCGGATCGACCCGAACCCATCCGCGCTCCGCCAGCCACACCTCCGCCCACGCATGGGCGTCGGACTGGCGCACCACCATGCTGCGGTCGACCGGGTTGATCTCGCCGCCCTGATAGCCGGTGACGACGCGGGCCGGGACGTCGGCGGCGCGCATCAGGAAGACGAAGGCCGACGCGAAGTGTTCGCAGAAACCGCGTCCGGTGTCGAACAGGAACTCATCGACCGGTTGCGCCCCGAGCCGCGGCGGTCGCAGCGTGTAGACGAGTGCCATGTTCCGCAACGCGTCCAGCATGCGCTCCAGCGTGTCGGCGGGGCCGGTGCTGGACGCTGCGATCTCGCGGGCGAGGGCCCGCGCGCGTGGGTTGCCGCCCGCGGGCAGCCGCGTCGCCCCCGTCAGCACCGAGCGGTGTTCCGCCAGTCCGACCGGTGTTTCCGGGTACGCGCGCAGCTCGAAGCGGCTGCGGCTTCGCACGGGGGTGCCGCTGAGCACCTGGAAGTCGCTCGCGTGGAACGCGCCCTCCGGCCCCGCGTCGGCGAAATCCAGCGCCAGCAGCCAGCGCTGGTTGTGCGGCTCCAGCGTGAGGCGGTAGTCGTAGGCCGGTCCCTGTACCGTGTAGGTCGGCTGACGATGGACCAGGAAACGCCCCGCACGCCAGGTCCGACCGTCGAACTCGGTGAGTACCGGGCCACGCCAGTAGCGCAACGCGGGCGGCGGTGGCGCACCGCTGAAATCGGCGCGAAATGCGATCGCGTCCGACAGCCCCAGTTCGCTGATCGAACCCGGTTCCATCGTGTCCGAGAGCCCGGTGAGGCCGCTGTATGCGTCGGCCGGCAGACCCCACAACGGCCCGGGAATGCGCGGAAAGAGCAGAAACAGCACCAGCAGCAGCGGCACCGCCTGCACGAGCATCAGCCCGGCGGTGCGCAGGTTCGCCCGCAGCGGCGTGCCCCCGGTCTCCAGCGCCAGCAGCGCGACGGTCGCGAACAGCGTGCCGACCAGCGCCATCGCGGCCACCGGCAGGCTCTGATCGTAGAAGAACAGGCCGAGCTGCAGGAAGAAGCTCAACAGCACGGCCGCGCGGATGTCGCGGCTGGAGCCGACCTCGAGTTGCTTCAGGCACAACAGCACTGCGAGCAGTGCGATGCCCGGGTCCTTGCCGAAGAAATGCCCGAAATGGTGCCGGATGCCGATCGCGGTCACCACCGCGAGCATCAGCACCAGGGCCTTGCGAGTACGGGTGGACGGATCCACGTCGGGCCGGAACAGCGTCCAGCCTCGCCATGCGAGGATCAGCGCGCACACACCGATCAGCCACGGCGGCAGATGGCTGGCATGCGGCGCGAGTGTGACCGCGGCGGTGATCAGCAACCACAGCGACGGAATGAACAGGATGCGGTCGGGCTCAGGCCGGATGTTTTTCATGCGCTCCAAAAAGGGCGAGTTGGCGCAGGCAGTTGCGTACATGTGCGTCACCGACGCCGGCGGGCGTGATGGCATCCGGCAGGCGCAGCCCGAACGGACGACCTTGCGCATGGGCAGTCAGCGCCCATGCGGTGAGCCGGGACAGGCGCGCTTCGTTGCCCAGATCGTCGGGCAGTGCGTGCCAGTCGAGGGCGCATTCGCCGCCAGCCACGCCCGCGAAGCGCTTGGTGAGCATCGGGCCCTCGCGCGCGACCACCTTCCAGGCCACGTGCCTCGGGGAGTCGGACGGCTGATGCGCGCGCAGCCCCGCGAAGTCGTCGTCGCCGCGGTGCTGTGCCAGGCCGGCCGCGACTGGACTGGTCGACTCCGACTCCGGCAGCGGGGGCGGGTGCGGCTCAGGGGCAGGGTAGACCAGGCACGCGACGTCCGGTACGAACACGCTCCATGCGCGCAACAGACCCAGCGGGTAGGTCGTCTCCAGCCTGACCTTGCCGGGCAGTAACCAGCCGCGGCGGGTGGTCGGGTAGCGCAGCTCCACCTCGACATGGTCCTCGGCAGGCAGCGACAGGCTTCGACGGTCGGCGCGTCCGACCAGGCGCAGCGACGGCCGCGGAATGCGTCGGGCGTTGTGCACGACGAAGCTGAAGACGGCCGTATCGCCGGCATGCACCGCCTCCACGCGCCCGGTGTCGATCGACAGATGGAGCAGGTTGCGAAAGGCATGATGCATGCTGACGACGGCCATGCCGGCCAGCAGGAAGACCAGACCGTAGCCGAGGCTCAGGTTGTAGTTGATCGAAGCGATCAGCATCACCAGCAACGCCAGTGCGAAGGCGTAGCCCGCCCCGGTCGGAAGCAGGAAGATGCGTCGATGACCCAGCCTGATCGGCATCGGTTCCGGTCGCCCGAGCCGGAACAGCCAGCGGTCGAGCACATGCCGCAGCGGTCGAAGCAGCGCGTTCGCGGCCTGCATCAGCCGACCGGCACTGCTCGCAGGATCCGCTCGATCGCATCCGGCGGGGCGCTACGGCCGTCGCTGGCCAGATGCAGCCGGTGACCGGCGACATGCGGAAAGATGGCCTGGACGTCCTCCGGCAGCACGTGATCGCGCCCGTCGGTCAGCGCCCAAGCGCGGGCCGCCGCGATCAGCCCCAGCCCTGCCCGCGGACTCAGCCCGCCCGCCAGCTCCGCGTTGCTGCGGGTGTTGGCGAGCAGCGCCTGCACGTAATCGACGAGGCGATCGGCCACCGTGACCGCCGCAGCACCATCCTGCAAACGGGAAAGATCGTCGGGCGCGAGGACCGGCTGCTGGCGCTCCAGCACCGTGCGTCTGTCCTCGCCCATCAGTAGTGCGCGCTCCGCGGCGCGATCCGGGTAGCCCAGATTGATGCGCAGCAGGAAGCGGTCGAGCTGGCTCTCGGGCAACGGAAAGGTGCCGATCTGCGTGGCCGGATTCTGGGTCGCGATGACGAAGAACGGTGCCGGCAGCGCGAAGGTCTGACCGTCGGCGGTCACCTGGTGCTCCTCCATCGCTTCGAGCAGCGCGCTTTGCGTCTTGGGCGTGGCGCGATTGATCTCGTCGGCCAGGATCAGCTGCGCGAAGATCGGTCCGGGGTGGAAGCGGAACGCGCTGGTCTCACGGTCGAAGATCGACACGCCGACGATATCGGCCGGCAGCAGGTCGCTGGTGAACTGGATGCGCTGAAAGTCCAGTCCCATCAGCCGGGCAAGCACGTGGGCGAGGGTCGTCTTGCCGACGCCGGGCAGATCCTCGATCAGCAGATGACCGCGTGCGACCAGGCAGGTGAGGGCGAGTCGGAGCGCTTTCTCCTTGCCCAGGATGATGCGGTTGGCGGCGTCGAGCAGTCGTGTGGCGTGGATGGCGGGCATCGTCGGGGAGGCTGTAAAAAACGTATCAAAGCGGTGATAATAGTCGACAAACATATGACCATGCGCCGGATGCCCGCGGGCTGGGGTTTGCGGCGGTGGATCGGAACAGTTTGTTCGCTTGGAGAGAGGAGGGGTATGACGACCACTGCGTTCATCACGCATCGGGATTGCTGGCTTCACGACATGGGCGGCTTCCATCCCGAATGTCCCGACCGCCTGGCGGCCATCAACGACAGGCTTATCGCCGCAGGACTGGATCTGTACCTGTCCTTCTACGACGCGCCGCAGGCGACCGAAGCCCAGATTCTGCGAGCGCATGACCCGCTCTACTTCAAGGAGCTGCTCGACAACGTTCCGGAGCACGGCATCCGCCACCTCGATCCGGACACCGCGATGAATCCGAACACGCTGAATGCGGCGCTTCGATCCGCAGGTGCGGGCGTGCTGGCGACCGACCTGGTGCTCAGGGGCGAGATCGAGAACGCCTTCTGCGCGGTGCGTCCGCCGGGTCATCATGCCGAGCGCGGCAAGGCGATGGGATTCTGTTTCCTGAACAACGTCGCGATCGCCGCGCGTCACGCACTCGAGGAGCATGGACTGGAGCGGGTCGCGGTGGTGGACTTCGACGTGCATCACGGCAATGGCACCGAGGACGTCTTTCGTGACGATCCGCGCGTGATGATGGCCAGCATCTTCCAGCATCCCTTCTATCCATACAGCGGTGCCGACTGCAAGGCCAAGCACATGGTCAATGTGCCGGTGCCGGCCGGGATGCGGGGCGAGGCCTTCCGCCAGATCGTCACCGACGTGTGGATTCCGGCCCTGCGCAATCACAATCCACAGATGCTGTTCATCTCGGCGGGCTTCGATGCCCACTACGAGGACGACATGGGGTCTTGCGGCCTGGTCGAGTCGGATTACGTCTGGGCGACCGAACAACTCAAGGCACTCGTACAGGAGTGCGGCCACAAGCGCATCGTGTCCATCCTGGAAGGCGGCTACGCGCTGTCCGCGCTCGCACGCGCGGCGGTCTCGCACATCAAGTGCCTGGCCGATCTTTGAGCGATCCATCCGAGCGTCTGCGGGCCGCTCGGGGCGGCCCGCGCGAACCGGACGAGGCGCGACGGCACGATCACGCTTGAGGGCGCGTCGATCGGGTAGAATCGTGGTTTTAATCCTTCGGTTTCCATGTCCATGATCACCGGTTCCATTGTCGCCATCGTCACACCCATGGGTGAGGATGGTAGCCTCGACCTCCCGGGCCTGCGTTCGCTGATCGACTTCCATGTCGCCGAGGGCAGCGACGGCATCGTCATCGTCGGCACCACCGGCGAATCGCCGACCGTCGATGTAGACGAACATTGCGAACTGATCCGGGTCGCGGTCGAACATGCTGCCGGCCGCATCCCGGTCATCGCGGGCACGGGTGCCAATTCCACCAGCGAGGCGATCGAACTGGCTGCCTTCGCCGCCGAGGCCGGGGCGGTCGCGCATCTGTCGGTGGTGCCCTACTACAACCGTCCGACGCAGGAAGGCCTGTACCGGCACTTCCGCGCGATCGCCGAGGCGGTCGAGCTTCCGCTGGTGCTCTACAACGTGCCGGGCAGGACGGTGGCGGATCTGGCCAATGACACGACCCTGCGCCTGGCCGAGATTTCCAACATCATCGGCGTCAAGGATGCGACCGGCAGCATCGATCGTGCCTGCGACCTGATCGAACGGGCGCCCGAAGGCTTCGCGCTGTACACCGGGGACGACATGACCGCGCTCGCGTTCATCCTGCTCGGCGGGCACGGCACGATCTCGGTCACGGCCAACGTCGCACCGCGCGCGATGCACGACATGTGCGCCGCCGCACTCGCCGGCGATGTGGCGACCGCGCGCGGCATCAACGCGCGTCTGGTCGGGCTGCATCGCCACCTGTTCTGCGAGGCCAATCCGATCCCGGTGAAGTGGGCGGTCGCGCAGATGGGTCTGATGCAGTCGGGTATTCGCCTGCCGCTCACGCCGCTGTCGGAAGGCATGCATGCGCGCGTGCGTGAAGCCATGCACGCGGCCGGCATCAACATATGATCATTCAGGCTACGACAAGACTCATGAATTCCAGACTACGTACTTCGGTTTCACTGCTCGCACTCGCAATCGGTCTGGGCGGGTGTTCGTCCAGTTCGCTGCTGCAGGGCGACAAGATCGACTACAGGAGCGCGCGTCAGGTGGAGCCGCTCGAGATCCCGCCCGACCTGACCGGCCCGACCCGGGACGACCGCTTTGCGGTACCGGATGTGTCGCCGCGCGGTGTGGCGACCTTTTCCGCGTACGAGAGCGACCGTGCCACCAGACCGACGGTCGGTACGACCACCGAAGTTCTGGCTCCGGTCGATAACATGCGCATCGAGCGTGCCGGCACGCAGCGATGGTTGGTCGTTTCCGGCAATCCGGATGCCTTGTGGCCGGAGATCAAGGATTTCTGGCAGGAGCTGGGGTTCATCCTCAACATCGACCGACCCGAGATCGGAGTCATGGAAACCGACTGGGCGGAAGACCGTGCCCGCATTCCGCAGGACTGGCTCAGATCCATGCTCGGGCGCGTGATCGAGGGCATGTATTCGAGCGCGCAGCGCGACAAGTTCCGGACCCGTCTGGAGGAAGGCCGCGAGCCTGGTACCGTCGAGATCTTCGTCAGTCACCGTGGCGTGACCGAGGTCTTTGCCGGCTCCGAGCAGGAACAGACGGTCTGGCAAGCCCGCCCTGCCGATCCGGAACTCGAGGCCGAAATGCTGCGGCGCCTGATGCTGTGGCTGGGCGCGGAGGAGCAGCGCGCCGCCACGGTGCTTGCGACCGCCGATGAGCCGCACCGTGCCAGCCTGGAGGTCGGTGACGGTCGCAACCGGCTCATGCTCGATGAATCCTTCGATCGTGCGTGGCGCAGGGTCGGTCTGGCGCTCGATCGCATCGGCTTCACGGTCGAGGATCGGGACCGTTCGCAGGGGCTGTTCTATGTGCGTTACATCGATCCGGATGCCGACGCGCAGAGTCAGCGCTCGGAAGGCATGTTGTCCCGTCTCGCGTTCTGGCGTGGATCCGACACGGGAGCCGCGAGCGGCGGATCGGAGTATCGCATCCGTGTCGTGTCCAGTGCCGGTGGGTCCCAGGTGTCGGTGTTGAGCCGTGAGGGCGGTGAGGATACGTCAACCACAGCGAGGCGCATGCTGGAACTGCTGCACGAGCAGTTGCGCTGAGCCGGCATCAGCGTCGGTCGCCACAGAAAAAGCCAGCGCATGCGCTGGCTTTTTCGTGTGAGCGGAAGGTCGCGATTACTTCAGACCGAGAACCCACTGAGCGAGCTGATTGGCCTCTTCCGCGGTGACTTGCGGGTTGGGCGGCATCGGGACCGGACCATACACGCCTGCGCCACCCTTCTGGATCTTCTCGGTCAGCATCGCGAGCGCACCTTCCTCGCCGGCGCGTTTCTGCGCCACTTCCTGATAGGACGGTCCGACCAGCTTGCGTTCGATCGCGTGGCAGGCCATGCAGTTCTTCGCCTTGGCGAGATTCTCGGCCTCGACCGCGCTGAGTGGCGCGACTGCGCCCACACCGGCGGCAGTCGCGGCGGCCGCGACGGCAGACGCGACTGCCGCCTGAGCCTGTTCGCCGGCTTCGACGACGGCGTCCTTCGCCGCTTCGAGTTGTTCAGTCGCGCTCGCGGCGGCTTCCTTGGTCGCTTCGACGGCTGCATCGGCTGCTTCGGCGATGGCCGCGACCGCTTCCTCGGCCTTCTCTTCGGCCTGTTCGATCACGGGCTGTGGTGCAGGTGCGGCCGGTTGTGCGACAGGTGCGGGCGCCGGTGCGGGTGCCGGTGCCGGTTCTTCTTTCTTGCCACAGGCACCGAGTGCGATGGTGAGCAGTGCGGCAAGCAGCAGGGCAGGTTTTTTCATCTTGACGTCCTTTTCTAAAAAATTGGCAATGCATCCGGATCCGGTCGGGTCATCACGGCAGAACACCCGATGCCGGACTCGAAACGGCTCCTATTCTACCATTGGCGATGCGGCGGCAGGGATCGGTTGTTGCGGCGCAAAAAACTCCGGAGATCGCGTCAGATGCCAAGCGGGGCGCCGGACGGACCGCTTCGTGCGCGCTCCCAAATTGTTTCGAATTGTGCGCGGTACGCAGCAGCAGGCCCTTTGTCGTCGAGGCTGAGCTTGCCGCGGGGGTCGTCGCGATGAAAGCGCAGCAGCGTGTGCAGGCCGTCCGCGACGATGAAGGGGCGATCGAGAGCGAGGTGCTCGCGGGACGCGATCCGGATCCGGAGGCGATGACCGAAGCTCGACAGCAGCGCGATGAGCCGCGGACAGTCCCGCTCGACATGGGTGGCGTCCTGGACGACGATGCGCACGCAGTGCTCCAGCGGGCTCCGGTCGGTGAATTCACGCAGCCGCTCGATCGCCTCGGCGCCCGCGAGCGCGCATTCGTGCAGGTCCGGGTCGAAGATCAGGATCTCGTGTCCGGCCATCGTCAGCAGGGCCTGAACCAGCTCGCGGTAATCGGCGAAGGTGTCGAAACGGCGTTCGTTCGCGTCGCTCATGTTCAGGCTCCGGGTTGTCCGAACCCGTCGCAGTACCACTGGTGCAGCAGCTCCACCAGAGCCTCCGACGGTTCGGTCGGCGGCGCAAGTCTGCGATGGTCGGCAAGTTCGATCAGCGTGGCCCGGTCGGCATCGTCCGCCTCGATCCGTTCGCCGTTCAGATACACTGCGTCGGAATCGAAAAGCAGGATGGACCGCGCATCCAGCGCGAAGCCGCCGCGGACCAGCGACTGCCGGAAGCGCGCCCGGCTGGCCGGACTTTCGGGCGGGTCGAAAAAGACATGCGGCTTGGGCTCGGTCAGGTAATGGCCGAGGAAATCGGCGACATCGCCGCGCGTCCATCGTATTCCGGCGATCATCGCGGCGACCTGGTCGACCATGTCCGCGCCGATCTCGCCCGAATGCGCCGGCACCGTCAGATCGGGGTCCGTGTACAGGCCGTCGAGTGCGAGCCGTTCCTGCATCCAGTCCAGGAACGCGGTGCCGATCTCCTGCGCGGTCGGTGCGCGAAAGCCGATCGACCAGGTCATGCACTCGCCGATCGCGACGCCGTCGTGTGCCCAGTGGGGCGGCAGATAGAGCATGTCGCCCGGTTCCAGCACCCACTCCTGGCTGGGACGGAAATCGGCCAGGATCTTCAGCGGCGCATCCGGCACCAGCGCACGATCGGTCTGGTCCCCGATCCGCCATCGCCGCTTGCCCGCGCCTTGCAGCAGGAACACGTCGTAGTGGTCGAAATGCGGCCCGACGCCTCCGCCATCGACCGCGTAGCTCACCATCAGGTCGTCGAGCCGCGCCTGCGGGATGAAATCGAAGCGGTGCAGCAGCGCATCGCCCTCCGGAGTCCACAGGTTCACGCCCTGCACCAGCACGGTCCATGGGTGCTTGCGTCCCTTCAGCGCGCTGCGTTTCTGCGGCCCGGGTTGCAGCGACCATTCGTCGCCGTTCCGGCGCACCAGGCGGGACTCCACGTCCGGGTCGCAGGCGAGCTCGAACACGCCCTCGCGCGACATCACGCCGGTGAAGCCGGGCACGGCCTGTCGCACCAGCAGCGGTTTCTTCTGCCAGTAGTCGCGCAGGAACTGGTCGGGCGAGAGCTCGCCGAGCAAATTGGTCATCATGCGAGGATTATCCTAGAAACCGCAGTTGACCGCTTGTTGGTTGGTTGGATGACTCATGCATGCTGGCACTCTTAACTTCGACATCGCTCACCGGCTGGGTGAGCGCGCTACGCGCCCGATTGCACGTCTGGCGCGCCGTCTGGCCGTGTTGCTCCTCGTTGCAGGGAGCGACCATGCGGCCTCGTCGCGCCTTGCCAGACGGCGCGCCAGACGCACACTCGGGCACGTCCAACTGCGGTTTCTAGGATTATCCCAAAAAAGCCGGCACGACTGCAGGGTTCGAACGGACGCCGCTCTGGAGCATCGATGCACGCGACCGTGCGGGTTAGAATCGGGCCCTTTCCGGGAACTGCACATGAGCGCTGCCACCATCGAATCGCTGGACCACGAAGGCCGCGGCGTCGCACATGTGGACGGCAAGGTGGTGTTCATCGACGGCGCGTTGCCGGGCGAGCGGGTCGAATACGCCGCGTTCCGGCGCAAGCCGTCCTTCGAGCTCGCAAGCGTCGAGCGCGTGATCCGGCCCAGCGCCCAGCGCGTCGCGCCGCGATGCGAATACTTCGGCACCTGCGGCGGGTGTTCGATGCAGCATCTCGACCCGGTCGCCCAGGCCGCGGTCAAGCAGCGCGTGCTCGAGGACGCGTTGTGGCATATCGGCCGGCTCAGGCCCGGGATCATCCATGCCGCGATCCACGGTTCGCCGTGGGCCTACCGCCAGCGAGCCCGTATCGGGGTGCGACAAGTGCCGAGCAAGGGTGGAGTGCGCATCGGCTTTCATGAACGGCGCAGCAGTTACATCACCGACATGCGCAGCTGCGCGGTGCTGCCGCCGCATGTTTCGCAGATGCTGCCCGAACTGCGCGAGCTGATCGGGACGCTGTCGATCCCCGACAGGCTGCCGCAGATCGAGGTCGCAATCGGCGAGGGTGATGTGACCGTGCTGGTGTTCCGCATTCTGTTGCCGTTGAACGCGGCGGACGAATCGCTGCTGAAGGCGTTCGCGAATGACAAGGACGTCCAGGTGTGGCTGCAACCGGCCGGCCCCGAATCCAGTTACCGCCTGCATCCGTCGGACGCGCCGGGTCTGCGCTACAGCGTGCCCGAATTCGATGTCACGCTGGATTTCCGCCCGACCGACTTCACCCAGGTCAACATCGATATCAACCGGCTGCTGATCCGCCGGGCGGTGCAGTTACTCGATCCGCAGCCGGGCGAGCGCATCGCGGACCTGTTCTGCGGCCTCGGCAATTTCAGTCTCCCGATCGCACGCCGCGGCGCGACCGTCATCGGCATCGAGGGCAGCGACACGCTGGTGCGTCGCGCCGGCGAGAACGCGCGTCGCAACGGACTCGACGCGACGAGCGTGTTCCACGCGGTCAATCTCTTCGACACCACCGAAGACAGTCTCGCCGCGCTCGGGCCGCTGGACAAGATGCTGATCGACCCGCCCCGCGAAGGGGCGATCGCGGTCGTCAAGGCGCTCGGCCCTGCGCAGGCGCCGGCCCGTATCGTCTACGTCTCGTGCAACCCCGCCACGCTGGCCCGCGACGCGGCCGTGCTGGTCCACGAGAAGGGCTACGCGCTCAAGGGCGCCGGCATCGCCAACATGTTCCCGCAGACCTCCCACGTGGAGTCGATCGCGCTGTTCGAGCGGATGACGTAGTGGGGCGCAGTCGGTATACTCCGCGGCGCAAGCGGAGGCGTGGCAGAGTGGTTGAATGCACCGGTCTTGGCGCCAGCCGCGATAGCGGTGCGCTAGCGAAGTAGCCGACGTCAGTCGGGTACGCAGCTAAAACCGGCAGGCCGTCCGCAGGACGGCATCAGCGGTAGAACGGAGGCGTGGCAGAGTGGTTGAATGCACCGGTCTTGAAAACCGGCAGGGGTTTGCGCCCCTCGTGAGTTCGAATCTCACCGCCTCCGCCAGACGATTGCGATGACGCGCCCGAGCAATCCCTTTGGCATTGTTTCTTTGCCCGTGGGTCATGCAGCGAAGGGCCATCCAAGACGATGCTTGGCAGTTCGCCTGAAGCGCGCAGTTCTGGGAGATCGCTGAGTGACGACGATGCTGGCGCTGAACAAGCCCTTTGGCGTCTTGTGTCAGTTTTCCGAGGACGGCATTCATCCCACTCTGATGCGCTTTGTCCCGATCCAGAACGTCTACCCCGCCGGCCGCCTCGACACCGACAGTGAAGGCCTGCTGCTGCTGACCGCCGACGGCGCCCTGCAGCACCGCATCACCGACCCGAAACACAAGCTGCCGAAGACCTACGTGGTCCAGGTCGAGGGCGAACCGGACGAAAACGCGCTCCAGAAGCTGCGTTCCGGCCTGAACATCGGCAATTTTCACACGCTTCCGTGCGAGGTCCGGCGCATCGCCGAGCCCGACTGGCTGTGGCCGCGGGATCTGCCGGTGCGCTTTCGCAAGTCGGTGCCGACCTCGTGGCTGGAGATCGTGCTGCGCGAGGGCAAGAACCGGCAGGTGCGGCGGATGACCGCGGCGGTCGGGTATCCGACGCTTCGGCTGATCCGCACCGCGATCGGACCGTGGTCGCTGGACGGGCTGGCGCCGGGGGAGTGGCGCTGGGCGGAGGTGCCGGCGTCGCTTGCAGTGGCGGCCAAGCCGAAAACCGGGACCTCGCCGGATTCGGTCGCCGCAAGGCGCAAAAGAAGTGTAAAAAATTCCGACACTCGATCCAGAACCCGGTCTCTCACACCCCGGCGCCGCGCCGGCTGAGCATTTCAGGCGCTGCTCCAGATGTGCCACGGCATGGAACACGGAGATCAATGGGGTCAGACTCCATTGATCGCTGCCGCACGGAGATCAATGGGGTCAGACTCCATTGATCGCTGCCGAGTGCGAGCGCCAGACCAGGATGGCGCCTGAGGTTGCAGGGGTCTACCCGGGACTCTTCTGAGCCGCACCGCACCGCACCCGGGCTTCCGGATGCGAGTCGCCGCAGATCCGACGCTCGCGTTAGAATTCGCGTGTAATGGTCGGGATGACCCTGGTGAAGAATTACAAGGGGATTAAGTCTTGCCGCCCAGGCGCCCGAGGCCGCATCGCGCTGTCCAGACACGGATGAGCCAGCGAAGGAGTGTTCGATGCACAATGTTCTGACGCTCGACGAAACGACGCTCGCGAGTTTCTGCGAAGCACATCACATTCTTCGCCTGTCCTTGTTCGGGTCCCAACTGAAAGGCACGGCACGGCCCGACAGCGACATCGATCTGCTCGTCGAGTTCGATCCGGAGCATGTTCCGACGCTGCTGGGGATCGCCGGGATGGAGATCGAGTTGTCCGAATTGCTCGGCAGGAAAGTCGATTTGCGCACGCCTGGTGATCTGTCACGTTACTTCCGGGACGAGGTCGTGCGCACGGCCGAGCTGCAATATGCGGGCTGAGGACCAGATTCGAATCCGGCACATGATAGGCGCTGGCGAGTCCGTGGCGCGGTTCATTGCCGGACGCGATCGGTCGGACCTCGATCGGAATGAGATGCTCGTGCTTGCGCTGACGCGTGCGATCGAAATCATCGGGGAAGCGGCCAGTCGGGTGTCGGTTGAGACGCAGAATGCATTGCCGGATGTGCCGTGGAGGGAAGTGACGGTCATGCGTAATCGGCTGGTGCATGCGTACTTCGACGTGGATCCAGACATTCTCTGGCGAACTGCTAAAGAGGCAGTTCCAGCGCTGCTGGAGGAACTCGTCGCTCACTTGCCTGCCCAGGAAGACGGCGACGGCTGAGCGGCTCATGCGGCCATCACCTGGCCGGCGACAATTAGCCTGACCGCCTGCCGTTGTCCCTCGCCCTGCGGGCATCCAAGCTGAAGAAATGCCTTAGCGTGCCGGTACATCGTTTCTCCGTGTTAGGCTCTTTCACGGCGCTCGTGCGCCGGCACGACGCGACGCAGCGAAGAGGGCACTGGCCCGGCAGGGAGCACGACATGGACGACAGGTTGAGGCTCGACGACTATCCACAACTCGCATTGCTCGCCTGGAATCGAGCGGTCCGCGAGATTTCCGGCGAGGAGGCCTTCGCGCTCTACGAGCGCAACTGGCGCTTTGTCGATCAGGAAAGCCTGACCCCGCGGGAGGCTGCCCTGATCGATCGCCTGACAAGGCGTTACGGGCATGGGGTCCTGAATGTTTAGGCGCCCTCATCACCGCCAGGTGGCGCGCGTCCTCGAAGCAATGAATGCGGATTTCCTGCGGCGCGCGAAATGCTATTTCGGGGGCGGGACGGCGATCGCGCTGCTGCTGGACGAATATCGGGAGTCGGTCGACATCGACTTTCTTTGCGCGGACCAGGACGGGTACCGCATGTTGCGTGGATCGGTGTTCAACCGGGGGCTCGACGAGCTTTTCGTCACGAACGTCGAGGCTTTGCGCGACGTGCGTGCTGATCGGGACGGAATTCGTACCGTTCTTGCCTTGGAAGGGACCCCGATCAAGTTCGAGATCGTAAGAGAGGCGCGCATCGAACTCGAGGGCGCCGACGTTGTGGAGATTCCCGTCCCGTGTCTCACGCGAGTAGACCTGTTCGCCGAGAAGCTGCTGGCAAACGCTGATCGATTCGGTGACCGGAGCGCGATGAGCCGCGACGTGATCGATTTGATGATGATGCAAATGAACTGGGGCCCGATTCCTGATCGGGCCTGGGAGAAGGCGTGCGGCGCCTATGGCGATTCGGTACGGGGTGCCCTCCGCAAGGCACGTGCGCTGCTGAGTTCCGATCCGGGATACTTCGATGTCTGCGTATCGAAGCTGGGCATAGCCGAAGGGCGTGCCGACCAGTTGCGAAAGGCGCTGGTGTAGAAACCGGGGAATCAATGGGGTCAGACCCTATTGATCGCGCGAGCACTGCCCGCGGCCTGCCGCCGAGCGGCTTGCGCTGCTGCGCTGGACCCTCTTCCAGGTACTCATCGGCAACACCGATGCCCACGCAAAGAACGTTTCTTTCTACGTGGGACGCGAAGGGCTTTCGCTCGCGCCGGCCTACGACCTCGTTTGCGGACGCGCCTTCGATGGCGAGAAGCTCCTCGACACCTATGCGATGGCTATTGGCGACGCGTTCCATGCGCAGGAGCTGTCGCCCTTCGAGTGGGCGAACTTTGCGCATGCCTGCACGCTGCCTTTCCGCCAGGTGAGCACGGAACTCGCGCGCATGGCCCGGCGCGTGCGCGAGAGCCTGCCCAAAGTCTGCGAGGATGCGCGGGCCGCCGGGGTGGCGTCGGCGCTCGTCGAGCGGCTGCACGCGTTGGTTGCTTCCGAGTGCGAGCGCCAGGCCGAGATGGCGCCCAACGTGGCACAGGTCGACCCGGGGCTCTACTCAGCTGCACGGCGCAGAAAAAGTGTAAAAAATTCCGACACTCGGCCCGGAGCCCGGTCTTCCGGACGCGATTCGCCGCGGATACGACGCTCGCGCTAGAATCTCGTCTCCTTCGAATCGACGAGGTCGGGTGATGCGGGTCTTTTTACGGATGGCGCTGTTTGCGTGGCTGCTCTCGTTTGCCGGGGCAGCGCTGGCGCAGATGCCGGTGGTGGAGCTTTCGGCCGGCATGTACCGGATCGAGGCTGAGGTCGCACATACCGGCGAGACGCGTCAGATCGGGCTCATGCACCGGATCGCGATGGCCGAGCAGCGCGGCATGGTGTTCGTATTCACGCAGGACGCGCAGCATTGCATGTGGATGCGCAACACGCTGATCCCGCTGTCGGTCGCCTTCCTCGACGAGGAAGGGCGGATCCTGAACATCGAGGACATGACGCCGCAGACCGAGGACAGCCATTGCGCGGTGGCGCCGGCGCGCTTCGCGCTGGAGATGAACCAGGGCTGGTTCGCCACGCGCGGCATCGCACCGGGCATGCGCATCCGCGGCATCGAGCGCCTGCCGGCGCCGCAGTGAGGGACCGCACCGGCTTTGCTAGGCCGCGGCCTTTCTGTCCTTCAATTCTTCCCGGATCACCTTGCGGATTGTCGTCTCCATATCCGCCTGCCGAAGCGACGTTTTCAGTGCCTCGTTGATCAAGGTCTGATAGCCGCGATCGCCGGCCATCTCCTTGAATCGCTCCACCAGGGCGGCGTCGAGGTACAGCGTCACCCGCTTCTTCGGCTGCACCACGCGACCGTCTACCCGCTTGCGCAGGCGCAGGCGGCCGGCGTCGATGTCGTCCTGGCTGATCGGCGCATCGTCAAAGGTTTCGGTAGTAGATTTCTTGCTCATTGCGCTCTGCCTTTCGCATCGAGATGATGCGGATTTCTTCGTCGGTTTCGGCAGTGACAATCACCACCACATCGCTACGCAATATCCCCAGCGTCACGAATCGCTGCTCCCCGTAATCGGCGCGTCGGTCCTCGAACGTGACGCTTCGCTCGCTCTCGATCACCAGTGGCGCGTCGCCGAAGTCATGCCCGTGCTTCTTGAGATTGGCGGCACGCTTGGCCGGGTCGTACGTATAGCGCATGAGTAAATATATGTATAAATATACGGATATGCAAGCGCTGTGGCGGATCCCGAACTTCACCGTCGTCTGCTCGGGTGTGTGATTCGCCGCTTGCAAGTGGCGAATTGAAGGTTTTTCCCCGGCTTAATCGGGCGGCAGGAATTGCCGGTCGATGCGGATAATGGCTCCACGTCGCAGCGGGTCCGCAGTGTTCGCGGGTCCGGCGTGACGTTGCCAGGAGCCGGCGATGGCCGAAGAGAGCGACCTCGAAAAGACCGAACAACCCTCACCACGACGAATCGAGCAGGCCCGCGAGGAAGGGCAGGTTCCGCAGTCGCGCGAGTTGTCGACCTTTCTGGTGCTGATCGCGGGTGTGACCGGGCTGTGGCTGATGGGCGAATGGTTCTCGGGGCGCATGCTGAACATCCTGCGCCAGGGCTTCAGCTTCGAGCGCGAGGCGGTGTTCGATACCGTGCTGATGCTGCAGGGCCTGGACCATCTGTTCACCGAGACGCTGCTGACGCTGTCGCCGTTGTTCGCGCTGCTGATGGTCGCGGCGGTGGCCGCACCGATCATGCTCGGCGGCTTCGTGTTCTCGCCCAAGGCGCTGGAGTTGAAGCTCGACCGCATGGACCCGATCAAGGGCCTGGGCCGGATGTTCTCGGTGCATGGGCTGGCGGAGATGATCAAGGGCATCCTGAAGGCGCTGGTGGTCGGCACCATGGCGGTGTTCGCGGTGTGGCGCGAGCACGAGCACGTGTTTTCGCTGATGAACCAGACGCTGCAGGGCGCCTTCCCGGATTTCATGAACACGATCCTGTTCGCGACCATCCTGATCGTGCTCGGGCTGGCCGTCGTCGCACTGATCGACGTGCCGTTCCAGCTGTGGCAGTACCGGCGCAAGCTGCGCATGACCAAGGAGGAGGTCAAGCGCGAGTTCAAGGAGCAGGAGGGCGACCCGCACGTGAAGGCGCGGGTGCGTAGCCTGCAGCGCGAGATGGCGCGCCGCCGTATGATGTCCGAAGTGCCCAAGGCCGACGTTGTGGTGACCAACCCGACCCATTTCTCGGTTGCGCTGAAGTACGACCCGGCCCGCATGAGCGCACCGGTGGTGGTCGCGAAGGGGCGGGGCGAGATCGCGCTGAAGATCCGCGAACTGGCGGCCGAACACCGCATTCCGCTGCTCGAGGCGCCGCCGCTGGCGCGCGCATTGTTCGCGCACTGCGAACTCGAGCAGTCGGTGCCGGCGGCGCTGTACACCGCGGTGGCCGAGGTGATGGCCTATGTGTATCAACTGAACGACTGGCTCGCGAAAGGGCACGCCGCGGGCGGGCCGGCACCGGTGGCGCCGGCGGCACTGCCGGTGCCCGACAAGCTCGATCCGGGCACGGGCGACCGGGACGATGAGGGACCGAGGCAATGAGCGCAAGGCATGAAGCGACGGGCGGGGTGACCGGATAATGGAGGCGCTGAACCTCAGGGCCTTGCTGACCCCGACCAATCTGCGGCTGCTCGGGGCGCCGATCTTCATCATCATGATCCTGTCGATGATGGTGCTGCCGCTGCCGGCGTTCGCGCTCGACCTGTTCTTCACCTTCAACATCTCGCTCGCGGTCATGGTGATGCTGGTCGCGATGTACACCCGGAAGCCGCTGGACTTCTCGGTGTTCCCGACCGTGCTGCTGGTCACCACGCTGCTGCGCCTCGCGCTCAACGTCGCCTCGACCCGGATCGTGCTGCTCGAGGGCCATACCGGCACGGACGCGGCCGGCAAGGTCATTGAGGCCTTCGGCTACTTCCTGGTCGGTGGCAACACCGCGATCGGCCTGGTCGTGTTCGGCATCCTGGTGCTGATCAACTTCGTCGTGATCACCAAGGGCGCCGGACGCATCGCCGAGGTCAGCGCGCGCTTCACGCTGGATGCGATGCCGGGCAAGCAGATGGCGATCGACGCGGACCTGAACGCCGGCCTGATCGACGAGAACGAGGCCAAGCGGCGCCGCAAGGAGGTGTCGCAGGAGTCGGACTTCTACGGCGCGATGGACGGTGCGTCCAAGTTCGTGCGCGGCGACGCGGTAGCCGGCATCCTGATCCTTCTGATCAACATCATCGGCGGGCTGGTGGTCGGCACGACCCAGCACGGCATGGCGATGGGCGAGGCGGTCGAGACCTATACGCTGCTGACCATCGGCGACGGCCTGGTCGCGCAGATTCCGGCGCTGATCATCTCGGTCGCGGCCGGCCTGGTGGTGTCGCGGGTCGGCGACGAGGGCGACGTCGGCGGGCTGGTGCTGAACCAGGTCTTCTCCAACCCGCAGGTGATGATGCTGACCGGCGGCATCATCGGCGTGCTCGGGCTGATCCCGGGCATGCCCAACTTCGTGTTCATCCTGATCTCCGGGGCGCTGTTCGCGCTCGCGTGGAACCGGCGCCAGCAGATTTTGCGTGCGGCCACCGCCGAACAGGCCGCGGCCGAGGTCGCGGCGCCGGTGCAGCCCGCGGCCGAGGCGGTGGAGGCGAGCTGGAACGACGTGATGCCGGTGGATGTGCTGGGCCTGGAGGTCGGCTACCGGCTGATCCCGATGGTGGACAAGAGCCAGGACGGCGAGCTGCTCAAGCGCATTCGCGGCCTGCGCCGCAAGTTCGCGCAGGACGTGGGTTTCCTCGCCGCGCCGGTGCATATCCGCGACAACCTGGAGCTTCGACCGAATGCATACCGGATCGCGCTGAAGGGCGTCGAGATCGGCAGCGGCGAGGCCTACCCGGGACAGTTCCTCGCGATCGACCCGGGGCGGGTCACCGGTCCGCTGACCGGCCGCGAGACCCGCGACCCGGCGTTCAACCTGCCGGCCTACTGGATCGAACCCGGCCAGCGCGAGCAGGCCCATGCGCTCGGCTACACGGTGGTGGACGCCAGCACCGTGGTCGCAACCCATCTGAACCATCTGATCCTGAGCCATGCGGGCGAACTGCTCGGCCGGCAGGAGACCCAGGCGCTGCTCGACCATATCGGCAAGGAGGCGCCCAAGCTGGTCGAGGACCTGGTGCCCGGCGTGCTGCCGATCGCGGTGGTGCAGCGGGTGCTGCAATACCTGCTCGAGGAGGGGGTGGGCATCCGCGACATGCGCACCATCCTCGAGATCCTGGCCGAGCATGGTGCGCGCACGCAGGATGCGCTGGAGCTCACGTCGCGGGTGCGCCAGGGCCTGGGCCGCTCGATCATCCAGACGCTGTTCCCGGGTGACGCCGAGGTGCAGGTGATCGCGCTCGAGCCGACGCTGGAGCGAATCCTGCTGCAGGCGATGAGCGCCGGCGGCGACGGCGGCGCGATCGAACCGGGCCTGGCCGACGGCCTGCTACGTCAGACCGCCGAGGTCGCGCAGCGCCAGGAGGACATCGGCCTGCCGCCGGTGCTGCTGGTGCCGCCACAGCTGCGCTGGCTGCTGTCGCGCTTCCTGCGCCGCGCGGTGCCGACGCTGAAGGTGCTGTCCAATGCCGAGGTGCCCGAGTCGCGCACGGTGCGGGTGTCCGCAATGGTGGGCGGGGCGGGCGCCTGATTCCCGGCCGTGCGCGTGCGCGACGGCGGCCGAGCGGGGCAGGGCGGAGCCGCCCAGGGTAGGAAAAGACCGGAAAAACCCGGCTTATTCCATGCTGGTGGCACCGCGCATGCGAGGCAGAATGCAGTCATGCTGCCCAGAAGGCTGTCGGGAGAGACCAGATGAACGTCAAACGCTACTTTGCCGCCACCGCCCGCGAGGCCTTGCGCGCGTTGAAGGCCGAACTCGGCGCCGATGCGATCGTGTTGTCCAACCGCGCGGTCGAGGGGGGCGTCGAGATCCTCGCGCTACCGGCCGAGGCGGTCGGCGCGATCGAGGCCAGTGTGCGGGCCTCGGCCCGGGACGCGCTACCCGACGCTGCGAACCCTGCGACGCCGGCCGTGTCGCGAGCGGCGCAGGCGCATGACGACGACTACACGGTGAGCCTGTCGCCGCGCGCGCGTCCGGCGCCCGATTCGGGGGATGCGGCGCGCACGGCACGCGCCGCCACGCAGACGATTCGCCCGTTCGAGCCGCCGCGCATCGATCGACCCGCTGCGGGCGCGATGGGCATGCGGGCCTACCCGGTCGATGATCTGGCGGGCATGGATTTCGGCATGTCGCCGCGCATCGCCGCATCGGCGCCGCAGGCGCGGCCCGGCCGGCCGCCTGTGGACGATGTACCGCCCGCGCACGAATCGCGGTCGCGCGAGCCCGACGCGGCGCCAGCCCCCGCCCAGCGCGCGGCCGACGACGAGCGGATCCGCGCGCTGCAGGACACCAACACCCAATTGATGACCGAACTTGCCGGCATACGCGGCATGATCGAGCGCCAGCTCGCCGGCTTCGCATGGGGGGAGACGCGCCGCAACGCGCCAGCCCGCGCGCAGATCGTCGGGGAGCTGCTGGAGGCGGGGTTCTCGGCGGTGCTCGCGCGCCAGCTGGCCGAGGCGGTGGACGAGCAGGCCTCGATCGACGAAGCGCACGAGCAGGTGCGTGCCGCGCTCGGGCGCGACTTGCGCGCCATGTCGTCCGACGCCGACCTGATCGACCAGGGCGGCGTGTATGCGCTGGTCGGGCCCACCGGGGTCGGCAAGACCACGACCACCGCCAAGATCGCGGCGCGCTGCGTCGTGCGTCACGGCGCCGAGAAGCTCGCGCTGATCACCACCGACGGCTACCGCATCGGCGCGCAGGAGCAGTTGCGCATCTACGGACGCATCCTCGGCGTGCCGGTGTTTCCGGTGCGCGATGCGGCCGATCTGCGCCAGACGCTGGCCGAGCTGCGCGGCAAGCACATGGTGCTGATCGATACGGTCGGCATGAGCCAGCGCGACCGCATGGTCGCGCAGCAGGCCGCGATGCTGACGGGGGCCGGCAACGTGCGCCGCGTATTGCTGCTCAATGCGACGTCGCGCGGCGACACGCTGGACGACGTGGTCAAGGCCTACCGCGGCCCGGATCTGGCCGGATGCGTGCTGACCAAGGTGGACGAGGCGGCCACGTTGGCCCCGGCGATCGGGGCCGCGATCACACACGGGCTGGAGGTGCTGTACGTGACCAACGGCCAGCGCGTGCCGGAAGACCTGCACCTGCCCAATCGCAGCTACCTGATGCATCGCGCGCTGCGCCTGAAGCCCGAGGATTCGCCGTGGCGGTTGAAGGCCGACGAGGCGGCGCTGATGCTGGCCGCGGGCGGAAAGGGGCGCTGACATGATCGATTCGATGGAAGACCAGGCGGCCGGCCTGCGCCGCCTGTTCCGCCGCACGCCGCCCACGGTGGTGGCACTCTACGCGGCCGGCGCGCATCGTGCAGCCACCGCGGTGCAGACCGCGTACCGGATTGCCGGTCAGGCCGAGCGGGTGCTGCTGCTGGACGAGGCGGCCGGTGACGATGCGCTGACCCATGTATTGGATCTGCCCGATGGCGCCGATCTGCTCGGCGTGCTGGGCGGCAGGCTCCGGGCGCAGGAGCTGATCCAGTCGGTGCCGGGCCTGGTCGGGCTGGTGCCGGTTGGTGCCGCCGCGCTGGCGTTGCCCCTGCTCGACGATGAAAGGCGCGCACGGCTGGTCGAGGCGCTGCGCAGCCTGCACCGTCATGCCGGCTTCGTGCTGATCCATTCGAGCGCCGACGCGGCGGAGGATCCGTCGCCGTTCATCTTCGCTGCGCCGCGTCGGCTGCTGGTGGCCGAGGCGAGCCGCACGGGTGCGACCGAGGCCTATCAGGTCATCAAGCGGCTCGCGGCCGCCGGGGCCGGGTCCATGCATGTGGCGGTGTCGCGCGCGCGCGATCGTGCCGACGCGGCGGCCTTCTTCACGACGCTGGACGAGCTGGTGCGCAACCATGTCGGCGTGCCGCTCGCCTGGCTGGGCGAGATCGAGCGCGACAACCTCAGCGCCGGCCTGGCCTGCGACGCGGCCGCGTCGTCGCCGCGCGAGCCCGAGGCCGCCTTTCTGCGCAGGCTCGCGGGGCTCGGCCGGTCGGACTCGAACCTTCAGCCGGGAGGGGCAGGGTAGCGCGGCATGACCATGCTCTATTCGCCTCAGGGCCGCCGCGTTCCGGCTGAACCCAGCTCCGCTTCCATCGTGCATAATGGAGGGGTTCGGCGCACCGGCCGCAAGAAGATTCAGGCGAGATGGATGTACGACTCCGACGGCAATCTTGACAAGGCACATCTGGTCGAAGCCTACGCGCCGCTGGTCAAGCGCATCGCCTACCACCTGATGGCCAGGTTGCCCACCAGCGTGCAGGCGGACGACATCATCCAGAACGGCATGCTCGGCCTGCTCGATGCGATCGGCCGCTACGAGGACGGCCTCGGCGCGCAGTTCGAGACCTATGCGGTGCAACGCATCCGCGGCGCGATGCTGGACGGGTTGCGCGAGGAAGACTGGATGCCACGCAGCGTGCGCCGCGACATGCGCCGCATCGAGACCGCGATCACGACGCTCGAGCAGCAGCAGGGCCGTGCGCCGTCCGAGGCCGACATCGCCGAATCGCTGGACATGCCGCTCGCCGAATACCAGCGCATGCTGCAGGAGGCACGTGGCCATCAGCTGGTCTATTTCGAGGATTACTCCGAATCAGACGGCGAGGGTTTCTTCGAGCGACACCTGGGCGACGAGGACGCCAATCCGCTGGGCCTGCTCGAGGACGCGAACATGCGCAGTACGCTGGTGCGTGCGATCGACGACCTGCCCGAGCGCGAGAAGCTCGTGATGGGCCTGTACTACGACGAAGAGCTCAATCTTCGAGAGATCGGCGAGGTGCTGGGCGTATCCGAATCGCGCGTATGCCAGCTGCACAGTCAGGCGGTCGCGCGGCTACGCGCGCGCATGCGCGACGGCGCCGGCACCCCCGCCGCCACCCCGCGTCGCGGTCGTCCGCCCAAGCGCTCGGCCTGAGGCGGTCGGTTCGGGATCCCACATCCTCCACCTATTCCTCCCCCTTCAAGGGGGAGGCCAGGAGGGGGATGGGTCATGACGACCACCGCCGCACCCCATCCCCACCCCAACCCTCCCCTTGAAGGGGAGGGCGAAACCGGGGGCGCCACTGGCTCACCCATCTCATTGTCGAGTCGATAACCCCTCTGGCTTGATGCTGCGCGCGAGCGCGACGCCCTTGCGGGCACGGCGGTGGCGCAGGCCTTCGCGCTGTGCCGGCTTGAGTTCCAGCTCGACCGCCTTGCCGCCGCGCCCGAGGCCGCTGACCTTCAGCGTCGCGTCGTCGGCCGGCACCGCGACCGCGGCGAGCGCCTCGCCGTCGTCCAGCCCCATCACGATCACGCCGCGTCCGCCCGCCTGCACCTTCATCTCGCTGCGCGGGAACACCAGGATCCGCCCCTTCTCCGACACCGCGGCGATCCAGTTGCCGTTCGCGCGCGCGGGCTCCAGCACCCTCTCGCCCTTTTCCAGCGTCATGAAGGCCTTGCCGGCGCGCTGCCGGCTGGTCGCATTGGCCAGCGCGCAGATGAAGCCGTAGCCGCCCGAACTGGCGAACAGCCATTGGCTGTCCGGCGTGGCCGACACGACGCGGGCGAGCTTGCCGCCGTCCTGGAACTCGGCCAGCGTCGTGATCGGGGCGCCGTCGCCGCGACCGCCGGGCAACTCCGCGACCTTCACGGTATAGGCGCGGCCGCGCGTGTCGATGACGACCAGCGGCCAGGTCGTGCGGGTCTCGATGACCGCGAACGCATGGTCGCCGGCCTTGTACGCGACGCTCTCGGGGGCGATGCCATGGCCCTGGCGGGTGCGGATCCAGCCATTGCGCGACAGGATCACGGTGACCGGTTCGTCCGGCACGCTGATCTCGGCCGGCGCGACCGGCGCGACCGTCTCGATGACGGTGCGGCGCGCGTCGCCGAACTTCTTCGCGTCGTCGCGGATCTCCTTCAGGATCAGCCGGGTCATCGCGGCACGGCTGTCGAGGATGTGCTGCAGGCCCTCGCGCTCCTCGCGCAGTTCGGCCAGTTCCTTCTCGATCCTGAAGCCTTCCAGGCGGGCCAGCTGGCGCAGCCGGATCTCGAGGATGTCCTCGGCCTGCACGTCGCTGAGACCGAAGGCGGCGATCAGCGCCGGCTTGGGTTCGTCCGACTCGCGAATGACGCGGATCACTTCCTCGATGCTGAGGAACGCGATCATGCGGCCTTCGAGGATGTGGATGCGGCGGTCCACCTCGGACAGCCGGTGGCGGGTGCGGCGCTCGACCGTCACATAGCGGAAGTCGATCCATTCGCGCAGGATCTGGACCAGGTTCTTCTGCTGCGGCCGGCCGTCGCGACCGATCATGGTCATGTTGATCGAGGCCGATGTCTCCAGCGCGGTGTGCGCGAGCAGTACCGCCATGAACTCGTCGCGGCTCTGACGGCTGGAGCGCGGTTCGAGCACGATGCGCACCGGCGCCTTGTCCGATGACTCGTCGCGCACCACGTCGAGCACGCCGAGCACCAGCTGCTTCAGGTTCTTCTGCTCCTGCGACACGTCCTTCTTGCCGGCGCGCGGCTGCGGATTGGTCAGCGCCTCGATCTCGGACAGTACCTGCGCGGTCGATACGCCGTGCGGCAGTTGGTCGATGACGACCCGCCACTGGCCGCGCGCGAGCTCCTCGACATGCCAGCGCGCGCGCAGCCGCAGGGATCCGCGCCCGCTCGTGTACGCGTCGCGGATCGCGTCGGCCGTAGAGATCAGCTGGCCGCCGCCCGGGTAGTCCGGGCCGGGCAGCAGCGGCAGGATCTCGTCCAGGCCGGCGTCCGGATTGCGGATCAGGTGGCAGGTCGCCTCGGCGACTTCGGTGAGGTTGTGCGGCGGGATCTCGGTGGCCATGCCGACCGCGATGCCGGAGGCGCCGTTGAGCAGCACGAAGGGCAGGCGCGCCGGCAGGAACTGCGGCTCGTGGAAGGCGCCGTCGTAGTTGGGCAGGAAATCCACGGTGCCGCGGTCGATCTCGGCCAGCAGCAGCTCGGCGATCGGTGTCAGCCGGCATTCGGTGTAACGCATCGCGGCGGCCGAGTCGCCGTCGCGCGAACCGAAGTTGCCCTGGCCGTCGACCAGCGGATAGCGCAGCGAGAAGTCCTGCGCGACCCGCACCATCGCGTCGTACACCGACGTGTCGCCGTGCGGATGGTACTTGCCGATCACGTCGCCGACCACGCGTGCCGACTTGACGTGCTTGGACGTGGCCGACAGGCGCATCTCGTTCATCGCATACAGGATGCGGCGCTGCACCGGCTTGAGCCCGTCCTCGACCTGCGGCAGCGCGCGCGAGCGCACCACGCTCATCGCATAGGCGAGATAGGCCCGCTCGGCGAACTGGTCCAGCGGCAGCGCGTCGTCGAAGCCGTTGGCGGCGGGGGGCAGGTCGTCGGGTGGGGGAGGGGGCCTGAAGTCGAAGAGGCCTTGTGTGTGTGTAGTCATGTGGCGGAAAGATACGGTGCAGGGGGTTCGTTCAGCAGAGGTTGGGCCCAGTCTTCGAGCGGTAGTCCGGGTACCCGTGCGAACTCACGGGTGTTGTTGGTGACCAGTGTGCACCCTCGCTGCAACGCGTGAGCGGCAATCTGGAGATCCATCGCACCAATCGGTGTGCCAGCGCGTTGAAGGTCTGCGCGGAGTTGCGCATAGCGCCAGATCACCGAGTCATCGAACGAGGCGATTTCGAGTGGCAGCAAGAAGGTCTCCAGCGCAGCCCGGTTGCGTGCCGAGCCACTCTTCGCGACGCCAAAGGCCAGTTCGCAGGCAGTGACGACAGAAATGCCGATATCGCCGACCGGGTGTTGTTCGAAGCGTGTGCGCACATGCGCCGGACGCCGGTTGATCAGGTAGATGCAGATGTTCGTGTCGAGCATCCACCTCACGGCAGGATTTCCTCGCGCTCCGCTTGCGTCAGCTGTTCGCGTTCCATGGTGAAGCCGGGTTCGAACTGATCGAGCGCGTCGAACAGCGTGCCCCAGCCGTGACGGGGTAGCAGAACGACCGCATCGCCGACGCGCTTGATGAAGACCTCATCGCCATCGAAGCGGAATTCCTTGGGCAAACGTACCGCCTGGCTGCGGCCCGTGACGAAGAGTTTTGCGGTGTCCATGGGCGTCTCCTGGTGATGACTACCGTGAGTATATATCACGCCGCATATCATTGGTAGGTATCCGTCGCGATCGATTGCCCGAGATCAGACATCCGCCTCGACCGAGTCGCCCTTGGCCTCCATCCAGGCCCGCCGGCCGGACGCCTCGCCCTTGCCCATCAGCAGCGTGAACATGCGCAGGGTGTCCTCGATCGCGTCCGGTCGCACGCGCACCGGCTGCACGCGCCGGGTGGCCGGGTCCATCGTGGTTTCGCGCAGCTGCTCCGGGTTCATCTCGCCCAGGCCCTTGAAGCGGCCGATCTCGATCGCGTCCGGCCTGAAGCCTTCGGCCTCGAAGCGATCGCGCATCGCGGCGAGTTCCCCGTCGTCCAGCGCATACAGGCGCCGGGCAGGGCGCTTCTTGCCCTGGGCGGGCACGTCGATCCGGTACAGCGGGGGCTGCGCGACGTAGATGTGGCCCTGCTCGATCAGTTTCGGGAAGTGCCGGAAGAACAGCGTCAGCAACAGCGTCTGGATATGGGCGCCGTCCACGTCCGCGTCCGACATGATGATGACCTTGCCGTAGCGCAGGCCGGAAAGATCCGGGTCGCTGCCCAGTTCGTGCGCGTCCACGCCGAGCGCGACCGCGATGTCGTGGATCTCGGCGTTGGCGAGCAGCCGGTTCGGATCGACCTCCCACGCGTTCTGCACCTTGCCGCGCAGCGGCAGAATGGCCTGGGTCTCCTTGTTGCGCGCCATCTTGGCCGAACCGCCTGCGGAGTCACCCTCGACCAGGAAGAGTTCGTTGTCGGCGATGTCCTCGGACTCGCAGTCGGACAGTTTGCCCGGCAACACCGCGACGCCCGAGGTCTTCTTCTTCTCGACCTTCTGCGCGCTGCGCTGGCGCGCCAGCGCCTGCCGGATCGACAGTTCGGCGATCGCGCGGCCGGCCTCGACATGGTTGTTCAGCCAGATCTCGAACGGGTCGCGGATGTGGCTGGAGACCAGCTTGACCGCTTCGCGCGAGTTCAGCTTCTCCTTGACCTGGCCCTGGAACTGCGGATCGAGCAGGCGCGCGGACAGCACGAAGCTCATGCGCCCGCACACGTCCTCCTGCTGCAGCTTGACGCCGCGCGGCAGCAGCGTGTGGTGGTCGATGAAGGCCTTGATCGCATCGAACACGCCGGCGCGCAGACCGGACTCGTGCGTGCCGCCGGCTACGGTCGGGATCAGGTTGACATAGGATTCACCGGCGACCGGGGTCTCGAACCAGCCGATCGCCCAGCCTGCACCTTCGCCAGCTGCGAAGCTCGGGTCGTCCTTGCCGGCATAGCTTTCGCCGGTGTAGATCGGCGCGACCGGTTCCAGGTCGCCGGAGACCTCGCGCAGATAGCCTGACAGGCCCTCGGGATAGGTCCAGGTCTTGACCAGCGCCGGCCCGCTGGCCTGCTCGGTCTCCAGCTTGACCGACACGCCGGGCAGCAGCACGGCCTTGCTGCGCAGCAGGCGCTCCAGTTCCGGCGTCGGCACGCGCGGCGAGTCGAAGTACTTCGGGTCCGGCCAGACCCGCACGCGCGTGCCCGACTGGCGCCCGCATTCGCCCTCGTCGCGCAGGGCCCCGATCTGTTCGCCGCCATGGCTGAAGTCGATCCGGTGGATCCGGCCTTCGCGCTTCACCTCGACCTCGACCCGGGTCGACAGCGCATTGGTCACCGCCACGCCGACGCCGTGCAGGCCGCCCGAGAACGCATAGGCGCTGTTGCCCTCGCGCTTGTCGAACTTGCCGCCGGCATGGAGCCGGGTATAGGCCAGCACCACCACCGGCACGCCTTCCTCGGCATGCAGCCCGACCGGAATGCCGCGACCGTCGTCGGCGATCGTCACCGAGCCGTCCAGATGCAGCGTCACATGAATCTTCTTCGCGAACCCGCCGAGCGCCTCGTCGGCGGCGTTGTCGATGACTTCCTGGACGATGTGGGCGGGTGAGTCGGTGCGGGTATACATGCCCGGGCGTTCGCGCACCGGCTCCAGCCCCTTCAGGACCCGGAACGAGGATTCGTCGTAGTGCTTGCCTGTCATGGATGTCCGTTGCGTGAGGGTTGTGTTCTTGGTCGGCGCACAAGGATACCCGCTGAGGTCGGAACTCGCATCCCTTCACGGACCGAGGCGGGTCAAGCGCAGGAAGGACGAAGCATGAAACCGCGGTCCGGGGAGCGGGGCGGCCCGCGCGGCTCCGACGGCCGCTCGCGCTGCCGCTGTAGGGCGCGCTTCGCTGCGATCCCTGAACTCGCGCTTCGCGCTCAGACAGCAGGGATCGCGGCCGCTACGCGCGCCAACAGCGGCATGCGCTCGGGCCGAGTCGCCGCGCGGGCCGCCCCGCTCCCCGGACCGCTACGCCGTGCCGTGTTCATGCGATTGCTGGCGCTCGCGGACAGCCTGTGCCGACCGACGGATGTCGGGGACCAGAAGATCAAAGGCGGACTGGCGCTTTCTCGAAGGGGGTCAGGCGCTGCCGAGATGCCGCCCACGCCCGGTCGGGCGCGCGACGCCGGCCGCGTCGTAGAGCTGGGGCTGGTCGGCGGCGGCGAGCAGTACCGACAGCGCCGCCTGATTGTGCTGCATGCGTTCGACGATCAGTTTGCCGTTGATGTCGTTGCGCGAGCGCGCTTCGCCGGCGAGTTCCAGAATCGTGTCCCAGTTGGCCAGCGTTTCCGGTAGCGATGCGCACAATGCACGGACCGACTCGTCGGAGTTCGCCAGACCCTGCCGTCCGAGCAACTGCGCCCGGGTGTCGTGCTGACGCTGCAGCTGATGATAGAGCTCCGTCTTTTCGCGGGTCAGGTTGAGCAGACCCTCCGTGTCGCCGGCGATCAGCAAGGCCTCCTCGCGCACGAGCAGGGCCACGAAGGCGCGCATCATCCCGACTTCGGTCTCGATCAGATGCGCGAGGCGGGCAAGCAGGTTGGTCGGCAGGGACATGCTCAGGAGCGCCGATCGAGCATGTCGCGCACGCTGTCGATCAGCCCGTCCGCGACGCGCTTGGCGTCGACCTGGAAGCGGCCTTCGCTGATGGCCAGGCGAATCTCGTCGACACGGGCCTGGTCCACGACCGGCGTGGACGCGATCGCGGCGTCGGCCTTGCTGAGGCTGGCCGACAGCGCGGACAGCTCGACCTTGGCCTCCGCGCCGGGTTGCTGCGGCGGGTTGGACTGGGCCCTGGACCGGTTCTCGCCGGCAAGCGGGTTGCCGACTGACTTGACGCCACCTTCGATCTTCACGGTTCTGCTCCCGACAAGGGTTTTCTGACTGATGTTACGGCAGGTGCGCGTGAAACTTTAGCGAATCCGTCACGCCCGCTTCAGAAGCGGATCTCGACGATGCCGCCGCTGCGCGCGGTGCCGGTCACCACCTGTCCATTAGGCAGTCGCACCCGCACCGGTTCTCCGTCGGCCGCGCGGTTCAGTGCCCGGCCCTCGTTGGTGACGGTGAAGCCCGGTCCGCTGCCGAGGATCTTCACCGACTGCCCCTGCTGGACCGCTGGCGGCAGGCGCAGCATGTCCGCGCGCACCGTGTTGCCGGCGGCGACCGCATAACGCGCATGATGACCGATCGCCTGTGACAACTCGGTCAGCACGCTGGATGGCTGGGTCGCGAGGTCGCCGTACTCGGTCCTCAGGTCCTCCGGACCGACGATCTGCCCGGGGCGGATCGGTCGAGCGGTGACCAGGTATTCGTTCATGACCGCCACGCGCCCGGACAGATAGACCGACCAGGCCACCGGAGAATTGCAGCGCACGCCTACGCTGACCGCGCCCCATGCGCGCATGCCGGCCGGGAAGAAGGCTTCCAGCGACGTGCACACCGGCAGGCGGTTGGACGGATCCAGCGGACTCAGCGAGATCTCCACATAGCCCGGCAGACCCGCGGTCTCGCGTTCCAGAAAATCGCGTGCGACCTGCTGGACCGGTTCCGCGGGTTGCTGTGCCGAGGCCGGCGCAATCGTGACGCTCGCGATCAGCGCCACGAACCACAGGCGGAGCATGGATCGACGACGGGTCGGTTTTTTCGTGGGCATGGACGGATTGCATCACGGCAGGGGTGGCGAGGGCAACCTCGTCGTCGGGTTCGATCGTTTCGTCTGCCATGACGTCTCCCAGTGTAGTGCTGCACGCTGAGCCGCATTTGAGTTGGCGCTACACAACTCCCTCCCCTTCAAGCGGAGGGTTGGGGTGGGGATGGGTTCCGAGCAGCGTCAACAACAACCCATCCCCCTCCCAGCCTCCCCCTTGAAGGGGGAGGAGCCCTTTGGTTGCCACGCTCAGGATCAGTTGCATGATGGGCACTTCACTGCACAAGCGACCGGGCGTCCGAATCGCGGCGCATGCGAACGCACGCGCCGGCAAGTTTTGCCGCGAATCGGCAACGCGCGGGGCGGGGCGGCAACGCAAGCGGCGGAAATGGCCGGGAATTTCCGGCTTAATCGGCACCAGAGGCTTGTTTGCACGGGGCTAGCATGGCTGGCATGGAAGGTGCAATGGGTGCATTGACAGCGACCCGGTCGCAGCCATGTGCGGCACGCGGTCAACAGACTCGAGGTTAAGCATGAAAGCCCTGATCGACAACGCATTGAGTTTCCACCAGTCCGCGCTCAACGTTCAGGCGCAGCGCCAGCAACTGCTCGCGTCGAACATCGCGAACGCGGACACGCCGAACTACAAGGCCCGTGACATCGATTTTCGCAGTGCGCTGCAGGGCGCGCTCGGCAACCGCTTCGGCCCCCTGGCATTGGCCAGGACGTCCTCCGGTCATCTGCCCGATGCGGCCACCGGGCCGCTGCAGGGCCACATCGGCTACCGGCGCGAGCTGCAGTCCAGCGTGGACGGCAATACGGTCAACATGGATGTCGAGCGCGCCGCGTTCGCCGAGAACTCGATCCACTACGAGGCGAGCGTGACCTTCATCAACGGCATCCTGCGCGGCATGCAACGCGCGATCTCCGGTCAGTGAGGGAGCAGGCGGCGATGAGCATGTTCAACGTCTTCAACATTGCCGGCTCGGCGCTCAATGCGCAGTCGATGCGGCTGAACACGACCGCATCCAATCTGGCCAACGCCGACAGCGTCGTTGGCGCGGACGGTCAGCCCTACCGCGCCAAGCAGGTGGTCTTTGCTGCGACGCCGGTGGCGGGTCCGAACGCACAGGGCGTGACCGTGACCCAGGTGGTCGACAGCGCCGCGCCGATGCGGCTGGTGTACGAACCGGCCAGCCCTGCCGCCAATGCCGAGGGCTATGTGGAGATGCCCAATGTGAACGTGGTCGAGGAGATGGTGAATATGATCTCCGCGTCGCGCGCGTACCAGAACAACGTGGAAGTCATGAACACCGCCAAGACACTGTTGCAGCGCACGCTGGCCATCGGCCAGTGAGCGCGGCTGGCAGTGGTGACGGCGTCGGGAGCCTGAAATGAGCGTGATCGAGCAAACCAAGAGCGTACTGGCGAGCCTGGGCCGCAACGAGCCGGTCAACAAGAGCGTGAACGAGGATGCGCAGACGCGTTTCCTGACGCTGCTCACGACCCAGTTGCGCAACCAGGATCCCATGAATCCAATGGAAAACGCCGAGGTCACGTCGCAGCTCGCGCAGATGAGCACCGTGGACGGCATCGAGCGGCTGAATGCGATGTTCCAGAAGTTTCTGAATGCGCAGGAGTCAGCCGAGACCCTGAATGCCGCTGCCCTCGTGGGGCGGGGCGTGCTGGTGCCGGGCAGGGGCCTGATCCTGACCGAGGCGGGCGGCGTGGGCGGTTTCGAACTCGATCGACCGGCCGACGTCGTGAAGCTGAGCGTGCGCGATTCGGCCGGGCTGGAGGTCGCGTCGATCGAGCTGCAGGGACTGGACGCCGGCAGCCACAACTACGTGTGGGATGGTTCCGCGATCGACGGCCAACGCGCGGCCAACGGTTTGTACACGGTGTCCGTCGAGGCGCTGGCCGGCGGCGAAAAGACCACCTCCCGGGCCCTCGAATTCGGCCAGGTCACCGGCGTGATGCGCGGCCCGCACGGGGCGGACCTGCAGGTCGGCTCACTTGGCATCTTCCAGTTCAACGACATCAAACAGATCCTCTGATCAGGAGCACGGACCATGTCTTTCCAGCAAGGTTTGAGCGGGCTGGCTTCATCCTCCAAATCGCTCGACGTCACCAGCAACAACATCGCCAATGCGAGTACTGTCGGCTTCAAGTCGGCCAGCGCACAGTTCGCCGACGTGTTCGCGTCGGCACTGAGCGGTGCCTCCACCGGACTGCAGATCGGCATCGGCAGCACCATCAATGGTGTCCGACAGGCCTTCACGCAGGGCAATCTCGCGACGTCGAACAACCCACTCGACCTGGCCATCAATGGCAACGGCTTCTTCCGGCTCGAGCGCACCGACGGCTCGATTGCGTACACGCGCAACGGCCAGTTCGACATCGATCGCGACGGATTCATCGTCAGTGCGAGCGGGGACCGGCTCACCGGCTTCCCGGTGTCCTCGATCGTCAATGGCGTGTCGGTCTTCGAGGGTACGCCGAACACGCTGCAGATCGATACGTCCAACATCGCGCCGAGGGCGACGCAGGCGGGGGTGTCGATCACGGCCAATCTAGACTCCAGGGACCGGCTTCCGACCACGCTGACCCCGCCCGGTCCGGCCTTCGACCCGACGCTGGCCCCCGCGATTCCGGTCGAGAGCTACAACGCGACGACGTCGCTGAACGTGTTCGACAGCCTCGGCAACCCGCACTCGCTTACGCTGTACTTCATCCGTTCGGATCCGCCCGACAGTCTGGAGTGGACCGTGTGGGCCGGGCTGGACGCCGAGGAGCCGGTCGAGGTCACCGCCGGCGCGCCGCTGACTTTCAATTCGCAGGGCGTCATCGCGCCCGGGCAGCCCACCAGCTTCGACTTCGCCTGGGCGCTGGACAACGGTGCGGAGAACCTGCAGTTCCCCATCGATCTGCAGAAGGTCACGCAGTTCGGTAGTCCGTTCTCGGTCACGGCCTTGACGCAGGATGGTTTCACGACCGGCCAGCTGACCGGCATCGTGACCAATTCGGACGGCATCGTGCAGGGACGCTTCAGCAACGGTCAGACGCGGGACATCGGCAGGATCGTGCTGGCCAACTTCCAGAGTCCGAACGGTCTGATCTCGCTCGGCAACAACCTGTGGGGGGAGTCGCCGAACTCGGGGCAACCGACCATCGGCTCGCCCGGAACCGGAGTGCTCGGCGTGCTCAGCGCCGGGACGGTGGAGGAGTCGAATGTCGATCTGACCCAGGAACTCGTGAACCTGATCGTGCAGCAGCGTAACTATCAGGCCAATGCTCAGTCGATCCGGGCACAGGACCAGATCCTGCAGACGCTGGTGAACCTGCGCTGAGCGCTGACGGGCAAGGAGCCACGCCATGGATCGCCTGATCTATACCGCGATGACCGGGGCCAAGCACACGCTCGGACAGCAGGGCACGGTCGCGAACAATATCGCCAATGCCACGACCACCGGGTTTCGTGCGGAAATGAACAAGTTGCGCGCGGTCGAGGTGCAGACCGCCGCACACGCCACGCGTGCCTTCGTCGTCGATGCCAACGTCGCGACCGACTTTACGCCCGGCAGGCTGCAATTCACCGGCCGTTCCCAGGACGTCGCGATCGAAGGGAAGGGCTGGCTGACGGTGCGCATGCCGGACGGATCCGAAGCCTACACGCGCGATGGCAGTCTCGAGATCAGCCCGAATGGCGTGCTGCAGACGCGGGACGGTCGTCCGCTTCTGGGGGCGGAAGGGCCGATCACGCTGCCGCCGAACAACGAGATCACGATCGGACGCGACGGTTCGATCTCGGCCTTCCTGCCGGGCGAGGAGACGGAGATTGCCATCGTCGCGCGACTGAAGCTGGTCGATCCGCCCGAACAGGATCTGGTCCGTGGCGAGGACGGTCTGTTCCGTCGCCGCGACGGGCAGGTCGCGCCGGCCGACGAGGGCGTGCAACTGGCCCAGGGGTTCCTGGAGGGGAGCAACGTCAGCGTCGTGGACCAGATGGTCACGATGATCTCGCTTGCGCGCCAGTTCGAGATGCAGACCCGGCTGCTGCAGAACGCCGAAACCAACGATCGTGCGGCGGCGCAGATTCTGAGCAGAAGTTGAGGTCGACCAGGATGTTCGGCCGATTTGGACGGGATTCGCGGGGCTGTTCGGGCGATCGCGCCGGCTGGTACCGCCTTAGAGTGGAGATGCGTACCCGCAGTCCCGTCTTCCGGCACAGGAGTTCGACATGATTCGCTCGTTATGGACCGCCAGAACAGGCCTCGATGCCCAGCAGACCCAGCTGGACGTCATTTCCAACAATCTCGCCAACGTCTCGACCAATGGGTTCAAGCGCGCGCGCGCCGTGTTCGAGGATCTGCTCTACCAGACGATTCGTCAGCCCGGTGCGCAGCAGACCCAGCTCAACCAGATTTCCAGCGGTCTGCAGATCGGCACCGGCGTACGTCCGGTCGCGACCGAGCGGATCTATACTCAGGGCAGTCTGCAGCAGACGGGCAATGCGCTGGACCTGGCTATTCAGGGCAACGGTTTCTTCCAGATCGAGCAGCCCGACGGCACGATCGCCTACACGCGGGATGGTTCGTTCCAGCTCGACAACGAAGGTAACATGGTCACCGCCAGTGGCTATACGCTGACCGACAACATCAACATACCGCCCGATGCACTGAGCATCACGATCGGAAAGGACGGCACCGTCACGGTGCTGCAGGCCGGTCAGGTCGAGCCGATCCAGGTCGGAGCGATCCAGCTCGCGACCTTCATCAATCCGGCCGGCCTGCAGGCGGCCGGAGAGAATCTGTTCTTCGAAACCGCCTCCAGCGGTGTCCCGACGCCGAGCGAGCCCGGTTTCGACGGAGCGGGTGTCATCAATCAGGGCTATGTCGAAACCTCGAACGTCAACGTCGCCGAGGAGCTGGTCAACCTGATCGTGACCCAGCGTGCGTACGAGATCAATTCGCGGGTGGTGTCGACGTCGGACCAGATGCTCGCCCGGCTGACCCAGCTGTGAGGTGATTCCGATGCTGTTGATCCGAATACTGCCAGTCGTCGCACTGGTGTCGCTGTCCGGTTGTGCGGCGATCTACTCGACGCCGCCGACCGCGGTCCATCAGCCGATGACGGCGCGGCCCGCGTCGCAGGTTCAGGCGCCGATCGCCAACGGCGCGATCTTCCAGACCGCGCAACTAGCCGGTCAGGTGCGACCGCTGTTCGAGGACCGGCGCGCGCGCTACGTCGGCGATACGCTGACCATCAACCTGGTCGAACGCAACAATGCGCGGAAGGCCTCCAACGCGAATGCGAGTCGGGGTTCGAACATATCGGGGGGCATCACGTCGCTGTCCCGCGTCCCGCTGTCCGGCCTGGTGGGTCTGAACGTGGAGGCGGGTGCCGACTCGAGCTTCAACGGCAGTGGAGCGTCGGCCGCGAACAACGCGTTCAACGGCACGATCACGGTGACCGTCATCGAGGTCCTGCCCAACGGCAATCTGCTCGTGTCCGGCGAGAAACAGGTCGCGATCAACCAGGGCGACGAGTTCATCCGCTTCTCCGGCGTCATCAATCCCGAGACGGTGACGGCAGCCAATACGGTGCAATCGACGCAGGTGGCCGATGCGCGCATCGAGTACAAGGGCAGCGGCTACATCGACGAGTCGCAGCGCATGGGCTGGCTGCAGCGCTTCTTCGTCGCGCTGCTGCCGTTCTGACGGAGACCGATGATGACGACCCGTTCCTGCCTGATCCGGATCCTGCTCGTGACGAGCATGCTGCTGATCGCTTCCGGCCCGATGGCCGCCGAACGCCTGAAGGACATCGCCTCGATCGCCGGTGTGCGCGACAACCAGCTCGTCGGCTACGGGATCGTGATCGGTCTGGACAACAGCGGCGACCAGACCACGCAGACACCGTTTACGGTGCAGAGCATCATCAACATGCTAGGCAATATGGGTGTGGCGCTGCCGCCGGGCACCCGGCTGCAACTGAAGAACGTCGCGGCGGTGATGGTGACCGCCAGTCTGCCAGCGTTTGCGCGGCCGGGACAGCAGATCGACGTGACCGTGTCGTCGATCGGCAATGCCAAGAGCCTGCGCGGCGGCACGCTGGTGATGACGCCGCTGAAGGGGGCCGATGGCCAGATCTATGCGATGGCGCAGGGCAACATGCTGGTCGGCGGGGTGGGGGCGTCGGCCGGTGGGTCGTCCACTCAGGTCAATCATCTGGCGGCGGGCAGGATCCCGGGGGGGGCCACGGTCGAACGCAGTGTGCCGAGTTCGCTCGGACAGGGCGAGTTCGTGACGATAGAGCTCAAGGACACGGATTTCGGCAACGCCGGGCGGGTGGTGGATGCGATCAATCGGGCCACTGCCAGCGGCGTCGCGCAGGCTCTGGATGGACGCACGATACAGGTCCGGGCGCCGCTCGATACCAGCGATCGGGTGGCCTTCCTCGGCCGACTCGAGAATCTTTCGATCATCACGGAGCAGCAGACGGCCCGGGTCATCGTCAATTCACGCACCGGATCGGTGGTCATGAACCAGCGCGTCACGCTGCAGAATGCGGCGGTCGCGCACGGCAACCTGACGGTGACCATCGGGGTGGACACCGCGGTCAGTCAGCCGCAGCCGTTCGCCCGCGGCCAGACCGTGGTGACCCAGGACGCCGAGATCGACATCGACATGCCGCAGGCCAGCCTCATCAACGTGCCGGCCAGCGCGAGCCTGGCCGACGTGGTCAATGCACTGAACGCTTTCGGGGCGACGCCGATGGACCTGGTCAGCATTCTGCAGGCCATGCGCGCGGCGGGCGCACTGAGAGCCGAACTCGAGGTGATCTGATCATGGTTGCGCTGAACCAGCTCAACGTGATGGACCCGAACGCCTTCGGTGACCTGAAGCGTCTGGCGCGCGAGGGCAATTCACAGCAGGGCCTGCGCGCGACCGCCGAGCAGTTCGAGGCCATGTTCCTTCAGATGGCGCTGAAGGCGATGCGCGACGCGACGCCGCAGAACGGACTGTTCGATAGCGACCAGACCCGCATGTTCCAGTCACTGCAGGATCAGCAGATGGCGATGCACATGGCGCAGGGGCGCGGCGTGGGGCTGGCCGACGTGATCTTCCGCCAGCTCGGTGGGGAAGACCCTGGCGCGCGGGCGATGCCGCACGCCGGTGCCGACGGCAGGCGAGCGTTCGACCTTGCCAACGTGCCGCGTCGTGCGGCAATTTCTGCCGTGAGCCGTCGCCTGGCGGAAAACGCTGCCGAACAGGCGGCCAGCCTTGCCGGTCGTCCCGGTTTCGGCGTGCAGGACCCGGCGCTCGCGTTACTGACCCGGTCGCCGGTCGCAACAGGCGGGTCGGTCGGTGGAGCGGTCGACGCTCGTGCGCAGGGGACTGTCGTCGCACGTGCGGAGGACGCTCAGCACCGGTCCATCCCCGAGCGCGTCAAGGATTTCGTCAGCCGGGTCTGGTCCCATGCACGCGATGCCGGTCAGGCGCTCGGCGTGCCCGCGCAGTTCATGGTCGCGCAGGCTGCGCTGGAAACCGGCTGGGGCCGGGCGGAACTGCGCAGGCCAGACGGTTCGCCCAGCTACAACCTGTTCAACATCAAGGCCGGCCGCAACTGGACCGGGCCGGTCGTGGAGATGCCGGTGACCGAGTACGCCAACGGGCGCGCTTACACCGAGAATGCGCGTTTTCGCGCCTACGGATCCTACGATGAAGCCTTCCGCGATTACGTCGGCCTGATGCGCGACAGCGCTCGTTACGCCGGTGTGATCGGCCAGCGGGATGCGGCCGCATTCGCGCAGGGCCTGCAGGACGCGGGCTATGCGACCGATCCGCACTATGCCGACAAGCTGACCCGCATCATCGGGGGCCCGACGCTGCGTGCCGCGCTGGAAGGCTGATCGCGGCGGGCGTCGTGTTGCGATGAATTGGCAAGGAACTTGCTGAGCCTCATTCATACTGCAATCGAGGACCGACCATGGCCGGCATGCTCAACATCGGATTGACGGGCCTGAACGCTGCTCAGCTGCAGCTCAACACCACGTCGCACAACATCGCGAATGCGGGCACGCCCGGTTTCAACCGCCAGGGCGTGGTGCAGAGCACCAACGATCCGATGTTCACCGGCGTCGGTTTCTTCGGGCAGGGCACGCGTATTGCCGGTGTGACCCGGCAGTACAGCCAGCTTCTCGAGAACCAGGTGCTGTCGGCAGACAACCGGCGATCGGAGTTCGCGACCTACGCTGCGCAGATCGGGCAGATCAATAATTTGCTTGCGGATCCGTCCGCAGGGCTCGCGCCCACGCTGCAGGCATTCTTCGCCGGTGTGCAGGAAGTCGCGGCCAATCCGACCAATGTCGCGGCACGGCAGGCCCTGCTGTCGAGCGCCGAGTCCCTTGTCGGCCGCCTGCAGGGCATGGACGCCCGGCTGACCGAGATCCGTGCCGGGGCGGAGGGCGAGATCGCTGATTCGGTCGAGCTGATCAACAACTACGCCGCAAGCATCGCCGAACTGAACCAGCAGATCCTGAGGGCGCAGTCGGCCGGCCCCGCGGTGCCGGCCAACGATCTGCTCGATCAGCGCAATCAGCTCGTCGCCGAACTGAACCGGTACATCAGGACCACGACGGTGACCGAGCGCGACGGTTCGTTGAGCGTGTTCATCGGCTCCGGGCAGGCGCTGGTCCTGGGCCAGCAGGTGACCACACTCGCAGCGGTGCCGGACGGAGACGATCCGACCCGGCTGACGGTCGCGTTGCTGGCACCCGGCGGGCAAGCCATTCCGATACCCGAAAGACTGCTGACCGGGGGACAGCTGGGCGGGCTGCTCGACTTCCGCCGCGATTCCCTCGATACGGCCCAGAACCAGCTGGGTCTGATCGCGCTGGCGCTGGCCGAGACCTTCAATGCGCAGCATCGGCTGGGCCAGGATCTCAATGGCGTGCTGGGCGCGGATTTCTTCAGGAGTCCGTCGGTGGTCGTGCGTCCGACCGATGGCGCTGCGGTGTCGGTCGACGCTTCATCCATCGGGGCGCTGACCGGCAGCGATTACCGGCTGGAGTTCGATGGCGCGAGCTACGACCTGGTGCGGCTGTCCGACGGACAGCGCTTCACTGGCGTCACTCAGGGGGACGTTGTCGATGGACTGCGGCTGGATTCGCTGACGCTGGTCGCTGCGGGCGACAGCGCGCTGATCCAGCCCACGCGCTTCGCCGCGCGTGACATCGCGGTCGCCCTGACCGACGTACGCAGCATCGCCGCCGGCAACCCGGTGGCAGTGACGGTGCCGCTCGACAACGCCGGGACCGGCCGGGTCAGCGACATCGTGGTCCGGTCGGTAGAGGGCATGCAGACGACGGCGAGCGACCCGTTCTTTCCGCCCTTCACACTGCGGTTCGACGCCGCGAGCAACACACTCACCGGCTTGTCGGTGCTGCCCGACCCGGTCGATCCGGGTGCGCTGCCTGCGCCGGGTTTCTATCTCGCCGATGCGGGCTATGATCCGGCCACGGAGGGCACGGGCAAGTCGTTCTCCGTGCTTTACTGGAGTGGAAGCGAGCAGGCAGAGACCTTCGACTTCCGGCTCGCCGGCGCGACTGCGGATGGTGACGTATTCGCGTTCGCGGCCAGCGACAGGGGCGTTGCCGACAACCGCAACGCGGTGCTGCTCGGCACGCTGCAGACCGCGCGCGTTCTGTTCTCGGCCGGCGGCGAGCCGACGGCGTCCCTGCAGTCGGCGTATGCGCAGCTCGTGTCGGGGGTCGGCAACAAGACCCGCGAGGTGCAGGTCGGCGAACAGGCCCAGACAACGCTGCTTCGGCAAGCGCGCGATGCGCGCGATGCCTTATCGGGCGTGAACCTCGATGAGGAGGCCGCCAACCTCATACGCTACCAGCAGGCTTATCAGGCCTCGGGACGGGTGATGGCGATCGCGCAGCGGTTGTTCGACGAACTGCTCTCGATCGCCCGATAACGGAGTATGGGAAGATGATGCGCGTGTCCAGCAACATGATCTACGAGAAGGGTGTCGCGACGATTCAGCGACAGACCGCCGAACTGATCCAGACGCAGCAGCAGGTTGCGACCGGGCGCCGCATCCTGACGCCTGCGGACGATCCCATCGGTGCGGCGCGCGCGCTCGAAGTGAATCAGTCCCGGGCGATCAACACGCAGTTCATGACCAACCAGGGCTATGCGGAAGACAACCTGCGTCTGTTCGAGAACCGCCTGGTCGGTGTCGGCGACGTACTGCAGTACGTGCGCGAGCGCTCGATACAGGCCGGCAACGCATCCCTGTCGCCAGACGAACTGGCCTTCATCGCGAGCGACCTGCGCGCGCAGTTCGATGCGATGCTCGCGCTGGCGAACAGCCAGGATGCGAACAGTGAATACCTGTTCGCGGGCTACAAGTCGCAGACCCGTCCGTTCGAGGGCGGGTTCGGCGATGTCAGCTATCAGGGCGATCAGGGCACACGCACGATGCAGGTCTCTGCGTCGCGCTTCATGCCCGTCAGTCTGCCGGGGTCTGACATCTTCGCGACCGGCGCCTCGGCTGGATCGCGCGTGACGGTCGGCGAGACCGCCGGGATCGCGACACTGAGTCCGATGGGCGGCGCACCGGTCAACGACGGGCTTCGCTACGTGGTCACCGCGACGGCGGATCCGACGGTGTTCGACGTGACCCGGCTGTATCCCGGGCGCCCGCCCGAACCGGTCGATGCGGCCGATATCGCCTACTCGGCCGGACCGCCTGCCCAAGTCGCGTTCGATGGGATGAACTTCGAGCTCGGCGGCGTGCCTGTCGCCGGCGAGTCATTCGAGGTGTTCGTCGCGTCCGGCAGCCTGTTCGAGAACGTCGCCGTGTTCATAGACGCGCTCGAACGGCCGGGGCCCAGCGGCATGGCGGGCGGGGCGGTGGACTTCGCGCTGAAGACCCTGGATGCGGGTCTGGACAACGTGCTGCGCGTGCGCGCGCAGATCGGCTCGCAACTGGTCGAGGTAGACAACCTCAGGAACGTTGGCGGTGATCTGGACGTGCAGTTCGCACAGACGCTGTCAAGACTTCAGGACGTCGACATGGCCGAGGCGATCTCGCGCCTGACCCGGCAGCAGGCCTTTCTGGAGGCTGCACAGGCGTCGTTCGTGCGGGTCACCGGCCTGTCGCTGTTCAACTTCATCAACTGAGGACGGATCATGTGGCGTCGCCTCGTCATCATCGCCAGCCTGCCGCTCGGCGTCGGGTGCACGCTGCTGCAGGACTATGGCGGTCCGGTGGCCGGGGCGGTCGGCACCTACCGCATGGCTTCCGAAACCGACTACCTCGGCGCCGAATACTATGCCGGGGCGCTGATCGCCTACGCGATCTACGATCCGCTCGCGCCGACCTGGCGCATGACGGTGACCGAGCTCGATGAAAACCGGCTGCGCCTGGACATGCAGATGAAGCGCCTGGTGACCGGCGGGGAGGGCGAGGCACGTCGGATCTTCGATCGCACCGTCGAGAAGATCGTCGGGGACGGCGGTTTCGCCGGATACGAGATCCTGCGCTATGAGGAGGGCATCGACTCGACGCGGCCGTTCGCGCGGCGCTTCGCCAGCGGCGAGATCAGATTGTCGCGCTCGCAGATCTTTCCGGGCATGTGATTCCGCCAAGGCGCACTAGCCGCATCGCGCCGAACCTGGCGTTTTTAATCAGAGCCGCTACGCGTCTTTCAAGTCAAGGCGCGCAACATTTGGTCGATCGCATCGAATCCGATCTCGAACAGGCGTTGTACGACCGGCGCGAAGAAGCTCAGTCCGACCAGCAACACCACGAACCCGACCGTCAAGGTCACCGGGAAACCGACCGCGAACAGATTCAGCTGCGGTGCGGCACGGGTGAGCACGCCGAGCGCGATGTTGGCGATCAGCAGCGTCGCGATCATCGGCAGCGCGAGCAGCACCCCGGACGCGAACATCACCGACGCGTAACGAACGATGATCAGCCATCCGGCATCCTGGGTCGTCGCACCGACCGGCAGCCATTCGAAGCTCCGGACGAGCACCTCGATCAGCATCAGGTGCCCGTCCAGCGCGAGAAAGATCAGCAATGTCAGCAGGCCCATGAACTCGGCCACGACCGAAGTCTGGCCCCCGGTCTGCGGGCTGAAGAACACCGCGAACGAGAGCCCCATCTGCAGGCCGATCATCTCGCCGGCCAGATCGATCGCGGCGAAGAACAACCGCATCATGAACCCGATCGCGATGCCGATCAGGGCCTGATGCATCAGCACCCCGAGCGCGAGCCACGAGTCGGTCGGGATGGCCGGCATCGGTGGCAGGGCCGGCAATACCGCCATCGCTGCGGCCAGCCCGATGCCCAGCCGGATGCGTGCCGGCATCGCGCGGTTGCTCAGCACCGGTGCCGATGCCATCAGACCGAGCAACCGCGCCAGCGGGAACATCAATGCCGCGAGCCAGGCATCGAGCTGGGCCGCGCTGACGGCGAGCATCGGCGTGAGCTTCCGTCAGCCGATCACGTCCGGGATCGACACGATCAGCCGGGTCGCGAAGTCGGTGATCAGCGTGAGCATCCACGGTCCGGCGACGACCATCGCGATGAATATTGCGACCAGCTTGGGCACGAAGGACAGCGTCATCTCGTTGATCTGCGTGGCCGCCTGGAAAATGCTGACCAACAGGCCGGTAAGCAGGGCTGCCAGGAACAGCGGAGTGGCCATCATCAACGCGATTTCGACCGCCTGACGTCCGATGTCTATGACCATGCCGGGTGTCATGATGTGTTCTCCGTTTTCAGACTGCGAAGCTCTGGACCAGTGAGCCGATCAGCAGGGTCCAGCCGTCGATCAGCACGAACAGCATGATCTTGAACGGCAGTGAGACGATGACCGGCGACATCATCATCATCCCCATCGACATCAGCACCGAAGCGACCAGCATGTCGATGATCAGGAACGGGATGAAGATGATGAAGCCGATCTGGAAGGCGGTCTTCAGTTCGGACGTGACGAAGGCGGGGATCACGACGCGCATCGGCAGGTCTTCGGCCTGCTCGACCGGGGGTGTACCGGACAGGCGCGCGAACAGGCCCAGGTCTGCGTCCCGGATCTGTCTGAGCATGAAGGTCTTGACCGGATCGGATGCGCGGACCAGGGCTTCGTCGAACTGGATGTCGCCGACCGACATCGGCTGATAGGCCTCGGTGTAGACCCGCTCGGCAACCGGCGACATGATGAAGAAGGTCAGGAACAGCGCGAGACCGAGCAGCACCTGGTTGGGCGGCGAGGTCTGGGTGCCCATGGCCGAGCGCAGCAGCGCGAACACGATGATGATGCGCGTGAACGACGTCATCATCAGGATCACCGCCGGCAGGAAGGACAGCGCGGTGAGCAGCAGCAGGGTCTGGATGCTGAGGCTGTAGTTGGTGCCGCCGTCGGTCGTCGGCGTGCTGGTGAAGGCCGGAAGCCCCTGGGCCGATGCGGTGATCGGCACGAGCGCGATCAGCAGGGGCAAAAGCAGGCGGAACCGGTTCATTGGTTCATGCGCCCTGGTCGCGGCGATCGACGGAACGCCTGAGCCAGCGCGCGAACTCCCCCTCGCGGACCTCGCCTGGCACCGGGGCCAATGTGCGGACCACTTCGGCCGCTGGGAGCGTGTGCAGCGTGTTGACGCTGGCCGCGGTCACGCCGAGTACCAGGACCTTGTCGCCGACCTCGACCATCACGACGCGCTCGCGCGAACCGACTGCCACGCCGCCGAGCACCTTCAGGCCGGCCGCCTGGCCGCGCGGCAGCGACAGCCGCTTGATCAGCCACAGGCTGAGCAGCAGCAGACCGATGACCACGCCCAGTCCGAACACCATCTGGCCGAAGCTCGCGGCGAGGCTGGGAACCTCCTGCGACGCGCGCACGGGCAGCGCGGCTGTGCACAGCAGACCGGGCAGTGCGACGTGCAGGGGGAGCGAATGCGCTTTCAAGGCGGTTCCGGACGGGCTTCGTATGCTGCAAGCTTAGTCCCGGACCCGCTGCGATCGCGACCGGATTAAACGGGCAAAAACCGGACTATTCGCGGCTTTGTGACGGTGCTGCGGAAAGGGATGCCTCAGCCACTGCCAGGCGGCTGTCGAAGGCGTCGCCTCGGATCGGTGCAGTGGAGGAGCGGAGCGGTAAGGGGCTAGCCGCGAATCTTGCGCATGCGCTCGGCCGGCGTGATGATGTCGGTGAGCCGGATGCCGAACTTCTCGTTCACGACGACGACTTCCCCCTGCGCGATCAGCGTGCCATTGACCAGCACGTCCATCGGCTCGCCGGCCAGCCCATCGAGTTCGACCACCGAGCCGTGCGCGAGCTGCAGCAGGTTGCGGATCGACAGCTTGGTGCGCCCGAGTTCGACCGTCATCTGCACCGGGATGTCCAGGATCATGTCGAAATCGTTGAGCGATCCACCCTTGCCGGCGGATGCGCCGAAATCGGGAAAGAGCTGACTCGCCGGTTTGGCCTGATAGGGGGATTCGGCGGCGGCCGCGAGTTCGGCGGCGACCCTTTCGGCTTCCGCGTCGGCCGCACCGCTCTCGACCGCGGCCTGCTCCATCATCGCGGCAGCCCAGTCGTCGTCGGTAATCTGGTTTTCGTCAGCCATTTTGATCTCCGTTCGGCGGAACATCGCCGTCCTGGTTCGACACGAATCGCTCGACCCTGACCGCATAGCGCCCGCCGCGGGTGCCGCAGCGCAGTTCCATGATCGGCACGCCGTCCACCTCCCCCTTCAGCAATTCGGGCACGTCCAGCGGCACCACGTCGCCGACACGCATGTTCACGATGTCGCGCAGCGTGACGTCGGCGGTGCCCAGATTGCACACGATCTCGACATGGGCGGTCTGCAACTGCCTGGTCAGCAGCTTGAGCCAGCGATTGTCCTGGGTCAGGTGGTCGCTCTGCATCGTCGAATACAGCAGGTCGCGTATCGGTTCGAGCATCGAATACGGCAAGCACAAGTGCATGTCCGCCTGCGAGCCACCGAACTCGAGCGTGAATGCGGTCGACACCACGACCTCGGACGGGGTGGCGATGTTCGCGAACTGCGAATTCATCTCGGAGCGCACATACTCGAGCTCGATCTTGACCACCGGCGCCCAGGCTCGAGCGTATTCGGTGAAGACCACGCCGAGCATGCCCTGGATGATGCGCTGCTCGGTCGGTGTGAACTCACGCCCCTCGACCCGCGAGTGGAAGCGGCCGTCTCCGCCGAACATGTTGTCCACCACCAGGAACACGAGGTTCGGGTCGAACACGACCAGCCCCGTTCCGCGCAGCGGTTTGACCTGGATCAGGTTGAGGTTGGTCGGCACCACCAGGTTGCGGACGAATTCCCCGTACTTCTGCACCCTGATCGGCCCGATCGAAACGCCGGTGCTGCGATGCATGTAGTTGAACAGCCCGATGCGCAGGTAGCGCGCGAAGCGCTCGTTGATCAGTTCCATCGTCGGCATGCGGCCGCGGACGATGCGCTCCTGCGTCGCCAGGTTGTAAGGACGAACACCATTCTCGTCCTCGATTTCCTCCGGCTCGTCGGACTCTCCGGACACGCCCTTGAGCAGGGCATCCACTTCGTCCTGGGAGAGAAAGTCGGAAGACATTGCGCGCGACCCCTACTGGACGATGAACGAGTTGAACAGCACGGCCTGGACCGGCCCGGCAGCCCCGCCCGGCGGCGCACCGAGCACGCGGTTGATCTCGCTGGCGATCTGTTCGGCGAGATCCTCGCGACCCTGCAGCGTCGCGACTTCGGACGGCAGCTTGCTGGACAGCAACAGATTGATGCGGTGACGGATCTCGGGCATGAAATTGCGCAGATTGTCGCCGGTTCTGGCGTCCGGCACCCGCAGCGCCATGACCACCTGCAGATAACGGTCACCTTCCTCGGGCGACAGGTTCACGACGAAGGGGTCGAGGCTGAGGAAGACGGGCGGTTTGGACAGGTCCACGCCGGCGACGACAGCGGCACCCGCGCCATCGCTGGCGGAGTCCGCGGACCCGCTGCGCTTCATCAGCAGCAGCACCACGAGCGCGCCTGCGATGAGCACGATGACCAGCACGACGACGAGCAGGACGATGACGAGCTTCTTCCCCTTGCCCTTCAGGGGCGCTGTCGCTGCAGGTTCTGTCTTCGCGGGGGCCGGGGCCTTCGCCATGTATTTCTCCTGGATTCCCAGAGTGATTATGCGTCACCGGCACGCTGCGCGAACCTGCGAATAATGAGGCAGAGCCCCCTCAATTCGGCTGCTTCATCATGCGAACGTGTCGATCACGCCCGCACCGGCGCGCGGCCAGTTGTCACCGGTGCCCATCATCGGCAGTGCGATATTGGCCTGTCCGGCGGCGTTACGAGCCAAACCGAAGGCGCGACGTGCCGACGACATGCCCTCGTCGCCAGACGCCTGCCGGTCGCTCGACGTGCTGACATCGGCCTGCCCGAGGTTGATGCCTGCCTGTTGCATCAATTCACGTAGTCTGGGCAGGGCCTGTTCGAGTGCATCGCGTGCAGCGGCGGTCGAGGTCACGAAGTGCGCAGTCGTCTGTTCGCCACTGACCTGTATCGAAATGCCGAGTTTACCCAGACTCGGCGGTGTTAGCACGAGTTCGGCACGACTTTCGCCGCGGCCGACCAGCCACACCATGCGGCTGCCGATATCCTCGGCCCACGCGCGCTGGCCGGCGGGCGTGTGGATCTGCAGCTGCGGGATGTTGGCAGGCTCGCCGCGCAGGCCCGGGATCACGCCGGTGTGGGCGATGCCCGAAGCGGGCTGTCCGTCGGCCGCGACCGCCTGAAGTGCCGCGGCTGGCACGCCGGGTAACTGGGCGTGGGCACCGGTCTGAGCGCTCAGCGTCGTCGCGACCTGCGCGACGCTGCGACCCGGGGCGCCGGCGCCGGGGAGGAAATCGGTCTTCCATTGCCGGACCACGGCGTCCTTCGCGGATCCGTCGTCCGCGCCGTCGGGGGAGGCGCCCGTCGTCGCGTCGCCCTTGAGCAGCGTCGCGAGAACGGTGCCGGGTGGCTTCCAGGCGATGCCGTCGGTGCTGCCGTCGTCCGCAGTGGTCGTCACATCGGTTGGCAGACCCTGGCTGTTCGCGCCCTTGGCCAGCGCGGCAATGATGGCGGTCAGTGCGGCAAGGTTTGCCGGAATGCCGGCCGTGATTGCCGGATCGATCTCGCCGTCATCTGCGGCCGTGGGTACCGCGGCTGGATCCTGCAGTTCGGCAGTCGGCGGCTGCGCGGCGAACGCGGGTAGCTGGGGTGGCTCGTCTCGCGGTGCCTGCGCATCGCCATCCGCCGCCAGGTCCTGCTGCCCGGACGGTTGCGCGGCGGACGCGGGTACCTCGGGCGCCCCGTCTCGTGTTGCCTGCGCATCGGCCGGCGTCGCGTCGCTTCGCTTCGTGCCGGACGCGTGGGGGGCGGCCGAAGCGGATGACGCCTCCGGTGAACCGCTTTGCGGCGAAGCCGCTTGTTCCGCGCCTGTTCGGGCGGGCGGGTCCGAGGGGCGACGCGCATCGCCGGTCGAACCCGGCTCGCCGCGTCCAGCCTCCGGGCGGGCGCTGCGGTCCGGGCCGGGCGGGGCGCTGCTGTGCTGCTGATTGCCAACGCTTTGCTCGAATATTCGCGAGAAACCGGGGCTTCCGGCGGGGTTGCTCGAGGCCGGCTGGATCGCGGCCAGTATGGTGTGCACCGCTGCGCCGGATCCGCGATTCATAACGGGATGGGTCATGACTGATCTTCCGGGTGATGTCTTCAGCGGATGAACAGCAATCCCCGTGCCAGCGAGCGTACTCCCGTGATGGGCTCGTCTCTGTCTCGCGCGGCAGGCGCCGTCGGGTTCCAGGACACGCCGCAGCCGTCGTCCCTGGGACGCTCAGGTGTCCCCGTGCCCGTGCGTTTCGCGGTGGCGTCGCGCGGAATGCTCGTCGAGCAGTGATTGCTCGGCCTTGCCTTCCCGGCGGTGCTCGGCCACCCGGTGGCGGTCATGCAGCGTGTCGAAGGCCTTGACCTTGTTGCGTTGCTGCATCCATGCCTGCCTGCCGGCGCTGGTGTTCTTCTGCGACTGATCGAGCTGGGTTCGCTGCACGTCTATCGCGTCGTCGATCCGCGCGATGAACACGCTATAGTTACGCATCGCCTCGACGCCGATCCCGTCGTTCAAAGCTTCGCGAAAACGTTCCTCGTACTCGGCGCGATAGCGTTGCAGCAATTCGAGCTTCTTCGCGCTCTCCTGCTCGCGGGCCATCAGTTCGCCGAGGTCACGCGTCGCGTCATTGAGGCGATTCCTGCTGAGGTCGAGCAGGGGCTTGAATACGAAGGGTCTGGTCATGGGGCCGAGGTCTTGTCCATACCGCTGCATTGGGATGCGAAGCTTCGCGCGCGAGGGTTGTCCGCACAGGCTTGCGTCGCACTCCCAGGATTGGGCGCTATTATGCAGCGGTCAAGTGCAGGTCGGCAAACAGCTTCGAAAGCTTGCCGGCCGCATCCGGGAAGTTCTCGCGCTCGTCGATGCGCTGTTGCAGATAGGTCTCCAGCGCCGGGTAGGTCGTCACCGCCCGGTCGAGGAGGGGATCCGAGCCTGGTTGATAGGCGCCGACCGCGATCAGGTCGCGCGAGCGCTGGTAGCGCGAAAACAATTGCCTGAACTGCCGTACGGCATCGAAGTGCTCGGCACTGACCAGATTGTGCATCGCGCGTGAGATCGACTGTTCGATGTCGATCGCAGGGTAATGGCCCTGATCGGCGAGCGTGCGCGACAGCACGAAGTGACCGTCCAGGATCGCGCGGGCCGCATCGGCGATCGGATCCTGCTGGTCGTCGCCTTCGGCCAGCACCGTGTAGAACGCGGTGATCGACCCGCCGCCGTCGCGGCCGTTGCCCGCGCGCTCGACCAGCGCGGGCAGGCGCGCGAACACGCTGGGCGGATAGCCGCGCGTAACCGGCGGCTCGCCGATCGCGAGCGCGATCTCGCGCTGCGCCATCGCGTAGCGGGTCAGCGAGTCCATGATCAGCAGGACCTGACGGCCCTGATCGCGAAAGTACTCGGCGATCGTCGTTGCATAGGCGGCGCCCTGCAGACGCATCAGCGGGCTGGTGTCCGCAGGTGCGGCGACCACCACCGACCGGGCCCGCCCAGCGTCGCCGAGGTTCTCCTCGATGAACTCCTTGACCTCGCGTCCCCGCTCGCCGATCAGGCCGACCACGATCACGTCGGCCGAGGTGTAACGCGCCATCATGCCGATCAGCACCGACTTGCCGACCCCCGATCCGGCGAACAGGCCCAGGCGCTGCCCGCGACCGATGGTCAGCAATCCGTTGATTGCGCGAATGCCCACGTCGAGTACCTGCCGGATCGGTGCCCGCACCAGCGGGTTGATCGGCCGGCTCTGCAGCGAGCGGCTGGTTTCGGCCTCGATCGGTCCCAGACCGTCGAGCGGCCGGCCGGCGCCGTCGACCACCCGACCGAGCAGGGATTCGCCCACCGGCAGATGTTTGGCGCGATCGGACGTGCGTCGCCGCGGTTCGATGCCGTCGCCCAGCCGCGGGGCGGCCGGCATGGGTTCGATCGGGAAGACCGGGGCGCCCGGCGACAGGCCGAACACGTCGTCGGTCGGCATCATGTAGAGCCGGTCGCCATTGAACCCGACCACTTCCGCCTCGACTTCGCCACCGCCGAGTGTCGCGATGCGACAGCCGGAGCCGAGCGGCAGCTTGATGCCGGCCGCCTCCATCACCAGACCGTTGATCCGGGTGAGGCGCCCGGACATCTGGAACGGTTGCACCGCGCTCGCCAGGGCGACGCTGTTGGTCAGGTATTTATGCCATATCCGTGCGTGATCGTTCACGCCTCGTTCTCCCAGTCGGTGTCGGTGCGTCCCATCCCCTGCAGCACTCGCCGCCAGCGGGTCTCGACGGTGGCGTCGATCTCGCAGCCGGCCGACTCGAGCCGGCAGCCGCCGCGGTGGATACCGTCATCCTCGACCAGCGTGTGATGACCCTGCTCGAGCTGGTCTTCGAGGTATTCGCGCACCAGCGCTGCGTCGTCCGGATGGATGCGGATGCGGGCCTTGCCCTGGGGCAACTGCTGCAGCGCCTCGCGCACGGTTTCGGAGATCGTGGTCGGATGGTCGGCCAGCGTATGCCGGACGACCTGCCGGGCGATCGCCACGGCGAGCGCCGCTACTTCCTGCGCGATGTCGCCGTCGATCAGGTCCAGCGCTGCATCCATGTTCCTGACCAGTTCGGCCAGCCTGTCCGCCTGCTGCCGTACCTCGGCCTGCCCGTCGGCCAGGCCCGCGCTGCGGCCCTCGTCGAAACCGGCCTGGTAGCCCTCGTCGTGGGCGTGTTCGTACATCCGTTCGATCTCTTCGGCGGTCGGAAGCGCGAACATCGGTTCGGCGGCTGCGGCATGCGGTGGCGGCTCGGCGGCAGGGGCGACGGGCGGGGTGTCCGCCTTCGCCGCAGGTTCTCCCGGCACGGCCGGGTCCGTCTCCGTGCGTTCGTCGAAGGACTCGGGACGCCAGCGCTGGTAGGCGCCGACCGCCTGGTGACGGGTGACGGTCATGCGTCGCTCCGCCGCGGATCGACGTCAGATGAATGCATCCTCGCTTCCCTTGCCGCCCAGCATGATCTGGCCTTCTTCGGCCAGTCGTCGGACCGTCTTCAGGATCTCCTTCTGTTCGGCCTCCACTTCGGACAGGCGCACCGGACCCTTCGCTTCCAAATCCTCGCGCAGCATCTCGGCCGCACGCTGGGACATGTTCTTGAAGATCTTTTCGCGCAGTTCCGGGGCGGCGCCCTTGAGTGCGACCACCAGCGAGTCCGACTGTACCTCGCGCAGCAGCGTCTGGATGCCGCGGTCGTCGATGTCCAGGATGTTCTCGAACACGAACATCTCGTCGAGAATCCTCTGAGCCAGTTCCGGATCGTATTCGCGCACGTTGTCCAGCACCGCGGTCTCGGCCTGGGCTCCGACGAAGTTCAGGATCTCGGCCGCGTGGCGCACGCCGCCCATCGCCGCCTTTTTGACCGACGACGTACCCGACAGCATGCGGGTCAGTGCCTCGTTCAGCTCCTTCAGCGCGATCGGCTGCACGCCGTCCAGCGTCGCGATGCGCAGGATCACGTCGTTGCGCAGCCGTTCGCCGAAATGCTTCAGGATCTCGCCCGCCTGGTCGAATTCCAGGTGGACCAGGATGGTCGCGATGATCTGCGGGTGCTCGCTGCGGATCAGGTCCGCCGCCGTCGCGGCATCCATCCATTTGAGGCTCTCGATGCCGGCGGTGTCCGAACCCTGCATGATGCGCGCGATGATGTGCCCGGCACGGTCGTCGCCGAGCGCCTTGGTCAGCATGTCGCGGATGTGCTCCTCGTTGGCCTCGATCGGGGCGCCCTTGTCGAAGTGTTCCTCGAGTTCGTCGATGACCCGCTCGACCCGGTCCCGCGGCTGGGCCGACAGCGCGGCCATGGCCATGCCGAGTTTCTGGACTTCGCGCGGACCCAGGTGTTTGAGCACCTCGGCCGCCTCGTCGGCGCCCAGGGTCATCAGAAGCAGGGCGCTTTTTTCCACGCCCTCTTCAGCGGAGCTCATTTCCTGCCCTCTTCATTGCCGCCCATCCATTCCTTGATCAGACTTGCGACGACCCTGGGATCGTTCTTCGCCAGGTTGCGCGCCCAGGCGAGCCGCTCGTTGAAGCCCGCCTGCGCGCGGCCGCCCAAGCTGACCGTGAAGTCCTCGCCTTCCCCTGCGCCGGCTGCCTCGACCGCAGCGGCTTCCCTTTCGGCCTGCTGGTCGATCGCGCCGGACACACTCCTGATCAGCGGGCGGATCACGCCGAAGAACACCAAGGCCAGCACCGCCGCCACAAGCAGATACTTGAACACTTCCTTGGCGAGGTCAATGATGGCCGGATCCTTCCACATCGGGGGCTCGGGGAAGGCGTCCTCCTCCCCGGGCGCGAACGGCGCGCTGGACACGTTCAGCGTGTCGCCGCGTGCCGGGTTGAAGCCCATCGCCTCGCGCACCAGGTTCGTGATGCGCGCGATGTCGGCTTCGCTCGGCGCGACTGTCCGGGTCTGTCCGTTGGGCAGTGTCTCGGTGCGATGGTTCACCACCACGCCGACCGACAGTCGCCGGATCTGGCCGGGTGCCTGGCGCACGTGCTGGATGGTCCGGTCGAGTTCGTAATTGAGCGTGGCCGAGCGATTGCTGTTCAGCGGCAGACCGTTTTCACCGGGCGTGCCCGGCACGGCGGGTTCGGTGATCGGTGCGGTGGCCGGCACCGGTGGCTGATTCGTCAATGCGCCCGGGACGCCGATCGGGCCCGGATCGCGCGACAGCTGCTCTTGGGTCTGCTGGCTGCGAATCGCCTGGTCGGGCGACGGATTCGGTTTGAAGGTTTCGGCGGTTTCCTCCACCTGGTTGAAATCCAGATCGGCGGTCACCTGCGCGCGAAAATTACCCGCTCCGACAAGCGGTGCGAGCAGCGTGTCGATGCGCCGTACATAGGTCTCCTCGACTTCGCGCACGAAACCGAGTTGCGTCGCGTCCAGGCCCGCGCTGCGCATCGGGTCGTGGCCCTGCGTGAGCAGTTTGCCGTTCTGGTCGACCACGCTGACCCGGTCGGCCGACATCTGTGGCACGCTGGACGAGATCAGATGCACGACGCCTGCGACCTGCGCCGGCTCCATGGCCCGGCCAGGGTAGAGGTTCACCATCACGGATGCCGACGGATGCTGCACGTCACGCAGGAACCCGCTTTGCCGTGGCAGGGCCAGATGTACTCGGGCCGATGCGACCGAGGAGATCGACTGCACGGTACGCGACAGTTCACCCTCCAGCGCGCGCTGGAAGTTCACCTGTTCCAGAAACTGGGATACGCCGAGGCGCTGGTTCTCCATCACCTCGAAACCGACCAGGCCACCCTTGGGCAGCCCCTGCGCCGCCATGCGCAGGCGGACCTCATGCACCTGGCCAGAAGGGATCATGATCGCGGTGCCGCCCGGCGAGACACGGTACGGAATGTTCTGCTGTTGCAGGGCGTTGATGATCGCGCCGCCGTCGCGTTCGTCCAGATTGGCGAACAGCACCGCGTAATCTGGGGTACGGCTCCACAGCCATGCGCCGATGACCAGCGAGAGCGCGAGCGCGATCGCCGCCGCGGCGGACAGTTTCTGGCGCTGGTCCAGTTCGTTCAGTCGTTGCAGGATCTGCGGCGTTGCGGTCCCGGCCTGTGCTGCTGCGGCGGTGTCGGCGGTGGCCATGGCGATTTCCTCGGATTGCCTGGTGCGTCACAATTTTGGATGACGGCATTGTCTCGCCGGCGCTGCAAGTAGCGGACTGCGAAAAGCGGCAGTTTTTGCCAGCTGTTTGCCGGTTACCATGGATGCCTGAGCAATTAAGCTGCCAGTCGTGAACACACCATCACAATCGCCTTTGTCGTCGGTGACGCCCGGAAACGTGTCCGACGGGCCGCCCCGTCTCGACGCGGCCCAGCTCGCCGAGGCGTTCGAGTTGTTCTCGCGCGCGTCCGAGGAGTTGTCGACCGCCTACAACGCACTGCAGGGCCAGGTCTCGCAACTGACCGAGCGGCTCAACGTGTTGATGGGCGCGCTGCCGGCCGGGGTCGTAGTGCTGGATCGCGTCGGCCGCGTGGTGCAGTTGAACCGGGCCGCGCGCGAGCTGCTGGGCGCGGAGCTGGAGGGCGCGCACTGGGCCGATGTGTCGCGGCGCTTCGGCGTCACCGAGACACCGGGCGAACTCGTGCTCGGCGATGGCGCGGTTTCGCGCCGCCTGTCGCTGTCCGAGGCGGCGCTGGAGTCGGGCGAGGAGTCGATCGTGCTGCTGCACGACATCACCGACACCCACCGCATGCGTCTTCAGGCCGAGCGCCACGAGCGGCTTGCCGCGATGGGGGAGATGGTCGCCGGTCTCGCGCACCAGCTGCGCACCCCCTTGTCGGCCGCATTGCTCTACACGGCCAACCTGCGGCAGGTCGAGATGGCCCCGGCCGACCGCAACAAGGTCGCCGATCGCGCGATCGAGCGGCTGCGCTATCTGGAGCGCCTGATCCGCGACATGTTGCTGTTCGCGCGCGGAGACAGCCTGGGGCGACAGCGGTTCGACGTGTGCGCGCTGGTGAACGAGATCGTGCACACGTTGGAGCCGCTGGCCCGCGCGCGCCGCATTGCGTTCGATGCGCGCTGCGATTGCGGCGAGCTCGCGCTGCTCGGTGACCGCAAGGCGCTCGGCGGTGCGATCTCCAATCTGATCGACAATGCGATCCTGGCCACCGAGGCCGATGGCCGGGTGACGATCGAGGTCACTCGGGATGCGGAGCGGGTGAACTTCAGGGTGTCGGACAGTGGTCGGGGCATCGATCCGGGCATGCAGGCCCGCCTCTTCGAACCCTTCTTCACCACCCGGGCCGAGGGTACCGGCCTCGGGCTCGCGATTGCGCGCGGCGTCGCGCGCGGGCATGGCGGTGACATCGTGCTGGCGTCCATTGCGGGCAAGGGCTCGACCTTTACGCTAAGCTTGCCGATACAGATGGAACCCGGCAGTGCCGACATCAGCGCGGACGGAACGCAGACATGAACGACAGAATCGCCATTCTGGTGGTGGAGGACGACGCGGCCCTGCGCGACGCGGTGTGCATGACGCTGGAACTCGCCGGGCACGATGTCGTCGGCGTCGATGGTGGCACGTCGGCGCTCGACGTGCTGGTGCGACAGGCGTTCAACCTGGTGATCACCGACCTGCGCATGCAGCCGATGGATGGCCTGCAACTGCTCGGCGAAATCCGGGCACGCCTGCCGCAGATGCCGGTGCTGTTGATGACCGCCTATGGCGATGTCGAGAAGGCGGTCGCTGCGATGCGCGGCGGGGCCTGCGACTTTCTGATGAAGCCGTTCGAGCCCGAGAGCCTGCTGTCCCATGTGCGCCGCTATGCGGTGGTACCCCAGTCCGGCGACGACGCGATCGCCGAGGACGTCCGTACCCGCAACCTGCTCGCGATGGCGGCGCATGTCGCCGAGACCGACGCGACCGTGCTGCTCACCGGTGAGTCGGGCACCGGCAAGGAGGTCTTTGCCCGCTACATCCACCTGCATTCTCCGCGTAGTCGCAATCCCTTCGTCGCGATCAATTGCGCGGCCATTCCCGAGAATCTGCTCGAGGCGACGCTGTTCGGATACGAGAAGGGCTCGTTCACCGGTGCCCAGACGTCGCAGGCGGGCAAGTTCGAGCAGGCGCAGGGCGGCACCATCCTGCTCGACGAGATCTCGGAGATGCCGCTCGGTCTGCAGTCCAAGCTGCTTCGCGTGCTGCAGGAGCGCGAAGTCGAGCGGGTGGGTGGCAGGAAAGCGGTCGCGCTCGATATCCGGGTGCTCGCCACCAGCAATCGCGACATGGTCGCCGAGGTTGCTGCAGGACGGTTTCGCGAGGATCTCTATTACCGCCTCAATGTGTTTCCGCTAGAGATCCCGGCGTTGCGCGACAGACCCGGCGACATCCTGCCGCTCGCGCGACATTTTCTGGCGCACCACGGCGCGCGCCTGAAGCGCAATGCGCGCCTGGACAGTGGCGCCGAAGCGCTAATGTTCTCGCATGGCTGGCCGGGCAATGTGCGCGAACTCGAGAACACGATGCAGCGGGCGCTGATCCTCGCTGCGGGCGACACGATCACGCTCGCGAGCCTGTCGCCGTGCATGCCGGAATCGGCCGGTGGCGCGACGGCGACTGTAGCGGGTGCGGCGGGTGCGGCGACGCTTGCCTCCATGCCGGCGGGTCCGGCCCGCGTCCAGCCCTTTTCCGGCAAATCGGCAGGATTTGCCGGCCAGCTACCGACCGCGTCCGAACCCGATGCCGGACGACCGGCCAACATGAAGGATCTGGAGCGCGAGCACATCCTGGAGACCCTGCGTTCGGTTGGTGGTTCACGCAAGCGTGCGGTCGAGCGCCTCGGCATCTCCGAGCGCACGCTGCGCTACAAACTGCAGCAATACCGCGAGGAAGGGCACGAGGTCTGAGCCGGTGGCCGCGGCAGCATCGATGCGGCGCGGGCGCCGGATCGGCCGGATCGCGTCGCCGTCGTCGCGGGGTCGGGCGGGCCGGCATGCCGCGGTCCGGAACTTGAACTTTTGGCATGCGGATTGCTCTGCTAAACTGAATACATCAACGGCAGCGCCCCAGGGGTCGAGGTCATGGACAACCGCGGAATAGAACAGATGATCGGCGAATTGCGCGCAAGCGCGCAGGTCGCACCCGGAAAGCCGGCCGCGCAGGCAGCGGCCGAAGCCGGGGGTGTCGATTTTGCGCAGGTGCTGCAGACCGCCCTGAAGGACGTCAGCGCTGCGCAGAGCGAGGCCAGAGCGATGGCGCGGGACTTCAGCGCTGGTGATCCCAATGCCAATCTGCAGGACGTTATGGTCAATATCGAAAAGGCCAGCTTGTCCTTTCAGCAGATGGTGCAGGTGCGCAACCGCCTGGTGTCGGCTTATCAGGACATCATGAACATGCCGGTCTGACCCGGGAGGATCGGCGCAAGCTGACGAATCGAGCCCGCTAATGCGGGCTCGATTCGTTTCAGCGGTTGGTCTCCAGCATCCGTCGTTCGCGGTCGATCTTGAAGATGTAGCGCTGGATCTGCGTGACGATGCGGTTGGGCAGGTCGATGAACTGGCAGCCTGCGCGCAGGCTCTCTGCGCCGAGACGGTTGTGGATGCGGTACACGTTGCGCAGTTTCAGCACCACGTCGGTGGTGCCGGCGTCCGGAATGTTCAGCACGCAATTTTCGAATACCCTGCCTGCTTCGAAGATCGTCAGTTGCGAGGATGCGATGATGCCGATGCCGTCGTTGCTGATGTCGAGCACGCGGACATCGATCGATTCAGCCGATCCGTCTGCGTGCTGGATCCGGATGCTGCAGGTCACCGGGCTGGACATCGGCACGGGCTGGCGATAGGACTCGCGCCGCTGCAGCCGAAGCATCATGTCGGGCATCGTGCAGCGAATGGCTTCGAGGCCGTCCAGTGGAATGCGTTCGGGATTGACTGCGCTGAACTGGATGCGCACGCCGTTGAGTCGGCCGGTGCATGTCAGTCTGTCGCCGAGCGCCGCACGCTCGTTGGTCCTTGCGTCGGGACTGGCGTCGAGCGTGATCCGGCCGTTGTCGGGTTCGATTCCGAGCACTGCGGTGATGAACGACAGCGGTCCGCCATCGACGTAGGCGTTCAGCAACACCCGCTTTTCCTGCAAGGACTGAATCAGATGCTGGATCTCGCGAGGGTTGCGGATCTGGTAGCTCGCGAACGACTCGGGGTCGAGCAGCGAATCGCCAGATGCGCCTGATGGGATGTCGGTCATGTCTCAGCGTATCGAATTATCGGACCGGTTCATGGGCATCAACACGCGCCTGACCAAGATGGCACCTGCTGCGCGGACAAGGCTGAACGACCCACATTCTAGCCCGTAAAGCCGGACATGACTCCGCCCCGTCCCTTCTGCACGGCTCACAGCTTAAAGCTTACAGCTGTAAGCTTAAAGCTTTAAGCTTACAGCTCACCCCGGCTCGCGGTCCGGCGCAGCGCCTCGCAGACCTTGCATGCCTTCCGCCGCGGTGAGGACATGCTCCGCCTTGTTGCCCTGTTCCACGCTGTAGAGCCAGGCGAGCAGTTCGGCCACCGCCACATACAGCGCGGGCGGAATGCGCTCGTCCAGATCGACCTGCATCAGCAGCCCCACCAGTTCCGGCGACTCATGCACGAATACGCCGGCATCGCGGGCCCGTTCGATGATCTCGCGTGCAATCAGGCCGCGCCCCTTCGCGACCACGCGCGGCGCGGCATCGCCGGCGGTGTAGGTGAGCGCGACCGCTTCGTCGCGCGAACCGTGCTCGGGCAGCTCATTCATGGCCGGCGCGCTCCACGATGAAGCCTGTCAGGGCGACACCGGCTGCGGCGAGGGCCGACTCGAGCTGTGCCCGGGCCGACTCGAGTGCGGAGGCACTCGCGGCGTCCTGCGCGGCAAGGCGCAGGGCCACCCCGGCCGCGGTCAGGTGGATGCGCGCCTCGACGCTGCCCAGCCGCGGCATCGTCAGTCTGAGCGTGGTGTTCCATTCGTCGGGCGTTTCGTCGCCTTCCCGGCGGCCTTCCTGCGCAGGATCCTCGATCTCCCATTCGAAGCGCTGACCGGGCCAGGCCTGGACGTACAGCAGGTAGTGCTGTGTGGCCATCGAATCGAGTTGCTGATGCACCAGCGGGGTCAGTCGCTCCGGAATGGTCGGCTGTTGAATCCGGGTCGCGTCGCGCAGTGCTTCCGACAGGCGCGCGCTGCGCCCGTCTGCTTCGGTCGCCTCGTTGATACCGGTGATCGCCGCCTGGGTCGACCCCATCCGCGCGATGCCGGACTGCAGTCCGGCCGCCGGCGCCGATGCGGGTCCGCCCGCGGGGCGCGGGGCGCCGCGGGCTGTCTCGGCCTGACCGGATCCCGAGGGCAGCGTGCCCGCGCGCGGCTGTGCAAACTGGTTCTGCGGTTCGCGCATCAGCATCGTCGTGTCCATACGCCCGGAAAGCCAGCGCAGCTGATGGGATTCGTAGAAGAGGCCGCTCTGCCCGAGCGCCTGCTTCAGCAGCGGGGCCAGCGCGGCGGCGGACGGAGTCGTCGCAGCAGCGGCTGCCGCGGCGAGCGTCGGACTGGCGGGGCCCGATGCACCGGCAGGGCCAGGGGTGGGGGTCGCGGTAGCGCCCGGGTTGAGTGTGGCGGCGGGGCCGGGTGTTGCGGCAGCGGTGGAAGGGGCTGTCGGCACTGCCTGCAGGGCGGGCGACGCACTTGCGCCCGCGCTTTGCGCCGACCGTCCGGGCGCAGCGTTTGCCGGACCGACTGTCGGCGGCGCCGACAGGAGCGGTCGTCCAGCGGCCAGTTCGAGCGGCTGTGGTGTGGGCTGACCGGTGAGCAGGAAGCTGATCAGTTGTCCGGTCGGACTCAGCGCCGGTCGGCCCGCGACTTCGGTGCCGGCGCCGGTCGGGGCCGTATTCGCGAGCTGCGCGAACACGGCCCGCGGTGTGTTCTGCGTGACCACCAGCTCCAGCGAATCGCCGGCCTTGGCCGCATGATTCAATGCCAGCGTGTATTCACGCCCGGCGACGACCGCCTGGAAGGTGCCGTCCGGCAGGGGGCGCTGTATGGTCGCGGTGAATTGCTGGCCGGGGAGCAGTTGCGGCAGCCGCGCCTGGATCTCGCGAACCTTCGCCGTGCCCTGGACCGGGGGTTCGGAATCGAAGAAGCTCGCTTCCGTCAACATCCTGAGGCGGGCGGCGAGATCGGCGGGGATCATGATCGTGGCTTCGGGCATCCGGCCGGCGGGCCGGATCCGCGTCGCTACCTCGGACCGTGCCCGCCGTAAGCGGCACGTACGCGCGCCGCCGCGCGCCCGCGCGCGCCGCCTGCGAGCAACTTGCGGGTGCTGTCCATCCAGGGTTCGACCAGCTGGCGGATTTCGGAGTCGTGCGCGAGCATGTCGCGCAGAAGTTCGGCCTTTCGCGCGAGCGCGGCGGGCTCGGTCGGCTCGGGCATATCACCGCCGACCTGCGCTGCGATCAGGCGATCGCGTGCCGCGGCCAGATCGCGCTCGTACGCGGCCAGCGCATCCCAGTCGTTTTCGCGCGCGGCCTGCACCATCGCGTGCGACAGCGCGTGCAAATGCTCGAAGGGGACGAGGGATCTGGCGGGTTTCATGTCGGTTCTGCGCGTGGTCGGCAGGATCAGGCGGATTTCTTCGTCGCCGGCGCGATGCCCTGCCAGGCTTCCCGCAAGCCTTGCAGCAGCGACGACACTTCGTCGAACGCGGCCGCATTGTCGTGCAGGTTGGCATACAGCAGGCGTTCGCCCATGTAGTCGTACAGCGCCGCCAGGCGCTCGGCCAGTTCGCCACCGGCATTGACGTCGAGACTGGCCTTCAGGCCGTTGGTGATGATCTCGATGGCTTTCGACGCCGCCTGGCCCTTCGCGGCGATGTCTTTCTGCGCCATCGCGGTCGAGGCGGCTGCGACGGCCAGGATCGCACCGTCGAACAGCATCAGGATGAGCCTGTGCGGGTCTGCGGCACTGACGCCGGTCTCGACACCGACCTTGGAGTACGCAGCTGCGCGGTTGCTGGAATACGAGCCGAACATATGATCATGCTCCTCAGTTCTGCCGGGTCAGGCCCTGCAGGTTGGACAGTTGCTGGCTCAGAAACGTGCTCGTCTGGGTCATGCTCGCAATCATCGTATCGAGCGCGTTGAACTGGCGGCGGAAGCGCTCTTCGATGCCCTCCAGGCGCCGGTTCAATGCGTCCCGCTGGGCCTCGATCTGCCGGATCGAGGCTTTCAGGCCATCGCTGCGACCGGTCAGCAGGCCATTGCTGCCGATGAAGTTTCCGAGCGCGGCCGAGACCCTGTCGGCAAAACCCTGCTGCCCTTCGACCCCGGTGAAGAATGCGGCCACGTTGCGTTCCGGATCGGACAGGGCGGTGCCGAGCTTTTCGCCATCGACGACCAGCTGGCCGTCCACCTGGAAGGTGATGCCGATGTCGGCCAGCCGCGCGGTGCCGCCCGTCCCGCCGAAGGCCCCGCCGACGACGTTGCGCAACTGGCTCTGCAGGTTACGCGCAGTCGAGTCTCCGGTCAGCGCGGCGGCCTGACGGGTCTCCGCGTTGAATGCGGTGAGGTTGCGGATGCCGGTGATCGCGTCGTTGTAGGCCTCTACGAAGACGTCGATCGCCGCCCGTGCGCCGGTCCGGTCGTCGGCGATGGTGAGAGCGGCGGTGACGCCTTCCTGGGCCCGGGTCAGCGTCAGCGTCACGCCGTCGATGACGTCGTCGAAGGTGTTGGTGCTGCGGGAGATGGTGAGCCCGTCGATCGTCGCGATCGCGTCCCGGGCCGTCTGCGTGGCGAAGACCGCGTCGCCCGGGGCGCCCGGCGCGTTCGGATCGAACGCGAGGCCCAGGCCGGACAATTCGAAGGCCTGCGCCGCGCCGGTCTCGCTGCCGGACACGACCAGCCGTTGCGCGCTGCCGTCGTTGATCACGCTCGCACGCACGCCCAGTCCGGCGTCGTTGATCGCATCGCGCAAGTCTTTCACCGACCCGCCGGCGAATGCCAGCGTTCGCGTGGTGGCCGGATTCCCGTCGGCGAGATCGCCGAGGTCGCCGAAGCGCAGGTCGAGCGCGCCGGCCGCGATCCGGGACGGGTCGTCGGCGTCCTTGGCGAAGGCCGCGACGTCGATCGCGACCCGCTGTGCCTGGGCGAGCTGCCTGATTTCGACCGAAAAACTACCCGCGACGGCGCCGCTGGTCGAGGTCGCGGTGAAGCCGGCGTCGGCGGCCACCGTCGCGCGGGTGGCGGCAAACCTTGCCGCATTGCCGAGGCCGCCGGCAGCGGACTGCAGCGACGCGATCAGGCTGGTCAGCTGACCGAAGGCCGAAATGCGCCCCTGCACACTCGCCTCGCGCTGCGCGAGCGCGGTCAGCGGGCGTCGTTCCAGCGTCATCAACTGCCCTACCAGGCCGTTGATGTCCAGTCCGGAACCGATGCCGGGTGCGCTGAGCGCCATGTTGCTCTCCTTATGCTTCCTGCCTGATCAGCAGCCCCTGCAGTTTGTCCAGCGCCCTGGACATCGCGAGGAACTCCTCCGACGGGATCTGCCTGATCACCTCGTCGGTGCTGCTGTCGATGATCTTGATCACCGTCTTGTTGGTGTCTTCATCGATGGAGAAAAGCAAGTTCTGCGCCACCGGACTGATCGCATTGCGAACCTCGTCGACCGCCTGGCGGATGTCGGCCTGGGATGCGGCGGGCGGTGAGCCAGCGGGGGCCGCTGCGCGCGACACAGACGCTGCGTCTCCGGCCCGAGCCGGCGCCGGGCGCGCTGCCGGGCCGTCGCTGCCGCGCAGCGCGGCGCCGGCCGCGGACACCAGGGACGACGTGGTGGACGGAATGCTCATGATGCATTTTCCTCATGATGCGCCGGCGCGGGAACCGCTTCGGTCCCGCGCCGCGCGACAGCATACGACGGATTATCGCTCAGCGCAGCAGCGTCAGCACGTTCTGCGGCAGCGCGTTCGCCTGGGCCAGCATCGCGACGCCGGCCTGCTGCAGGATCTGCGCACGGGTCAGGTTTGCGGTCTCGGCGGCGAAGTCGGTGTCCATGATGCGGCTGCGCGATGCGGACAGGTTCTCCGAGGTCGTCTGCAGGTTGGCGATGACCGATTCGAAGCGATTCTGCAACGCACCGAGATCGGCGCGCGAGCCATTCACGTTGCTCAGCGCCACATCGACGCGGGTCAACACGTCATCGGCGGCTGTGGGGTCCAGCACGTTGATTCCAGCAAGCGACAAACCACCTGTACTGGCGTCTGCGATCTCGGCGATCTCGATCGTTTGTCCCACATTTGCGCCGACCTGGAAGGCCTGCGCAACGAAGCTGCCATCGAGAAGATTCAGTCCGTTGAACTGCGTCTGGGACGCGATGCGGTCGATTTCGGCGACCCGTTGCTGAACTTCCGCATCGAGTGCCTCGCGGTCGGATACGCTGTTGGTCGCGTTGCGGGACTGCACTGCGAGTTCGCGAATCCGCTGCAGGTTGTTCGATACCTCCACGAGCGCGCCTTCGGCGGTCTGGGCCAGCGAGATGCCGTCGTTGGCGTTGCGCACCGCCTGGTTCAGGCCGCGGATCTGGGTCGTGAAACGCTCGGAGATCGCGAGACCGGCGGCGTCGTCCTTGGCGCTGTTGATGCGCAGGCCGGAGGACAGGCGTTGCAGCGAGGTGTTCAGCAAACTCTGCGAGGTGTTGAGGTTGCGTTGCGCGTTCAGGGACGCGACGTTGGTGTTGATGACTTGCGACATGGTCGATCTCCTTGAATATCGAATTAGAAGCCTGCCCGGCCGCACGACCTGTTGGTGTTCTGAGGTGCTGCGCGATCTGCTTGCCGTTGGAAGCATTTACGGTCGGCTTCGCGGAATCTTTAGCGGATTTTCGCGGTCGTTTAGCCAGTATCATCGAGGTCCCGCAAGCCCCTGCCGATTTCGCCCGCGTCGATGTCTTCCGAATCCCTGTCAACCGATGCCGCATCCAGCCTGCTCAGCTTCGACGCCGACGCGTTGCGCGAGCGCTTTCTGCATGGCACCGCGACGGCGCCGGTGGTCGAGGACGGCAGCGCCGCCGATCCGCAGTATCGGCCCGCGGCGGTGCTGGTGCCGCTGGTTGCGCGCGCTGCCTCCGTGACCGTGTTGCTGACCAAGCGCACCGACCACCTGCACCACCATCCGGGCCAGATCAGCTTTCCGGGGGGACGGGTGGAGGCGCACGACATCACGCCGGTGATGACGGCGCTGCGCGAGACCGAGGAGGAGATCGGGCTGAATCCGGACCGGGTGGAGCTGCTCGGCGAGCTGCCGGAGTATTTCACCGGGACCGGGTTCAGGGTGACGCCGGTGGTCGGCCTGGTGCATCCGCCCTTCGAGCTGAAGCTCGACAGCTTCGAGGTGGCCGAGGCCTTCGAGGTGCCGCTGGCGTTCCTGCTCGATCCGGCCAATCACAAGCGCCACCGCATGGAGTACAAGGGTCGTATGCGCGAGTACTACGCGATGCCGTGGCAGGGTCATTACATCTGGGGCGCGACCGCAGGCATGCTGGTGACGCTGGCGCGCTTTCTCGGCCGGGTCTGATCGGCATTCGGACACACGCATTCAATGCCGGGTGGCGTCGGGTTTGCGCCCGTCCTGCAGGATGCTATGGTGTCGCCCGTTGCGCCGCGGGTGACGGCGCCTTCCGCTTTCCGATGCCATGACCTTGTTTTCGCTGATCTGCGCGTTGCTGATCGAGCAGTTCCGCCCGCTCGCTGCGGGCCGCTGGGTGACCGGCCCGCTGGAACGCCTGTCCGAAAAAGTGTCCCGACGGTACGACGAGGGCGGCGAAGGCGCAGGACGTACGGCATGGTGGCTGCTGGCGGGCGGGCTCGGCGTGGCGGCATGGCTGGCCTGGCTGGTTCTGGGCTGGATCCATCCGCTCTTCGCGCTCGCGTTCAACGTGGGCGTGCTGTATCTGGTGCTCGCGCACCGCAATCAGAGCCGCTTCTTTGCCGACATCGTGCTCGCCTTGAGCACCAGCGACACCGAGCGTGCGCGGAACGTGTTGGGCGGATGGTGCGGCAGCGACCATTCGGGCGCGAGTGCCAGCGAAGTCGCGCGCCTGTCGATCGAGCGCGGACTGGTCGTGTCGCACCGGGCGGTGTTCGGGCCGATCGTGTGGTTCGTGCTGCTGCCCGGTCCGATGGGCGCCGTGCTGTATCGGGTGGCACAGCACCTCGCGGAGGCCGGGAGCCGGCCGGGCGCCGACGCGTCGCAGACCGGCTTTGGTGCGTTCGCGCACCGGGCCTTCGTTGCGATCGACTGGGTGCCGGCGCGGCTGACCGCGCTGGCGTTTTCGGTGATCGGCAATTTCGAGGACGCGATCTACTGCTGGCGCGCGCAATCCATGCTATGGGCGGACAACGCATCGGGTATACTCATCGCCTCCGGTGCGGGTGCACTGGGCGTGCGATTGGGTTTGCCGATCCACGTGTCCGGTGGCGTTGTCGATCGTCCAGAAATGGGGATGGGCGACAAGGCCGATGTCGGTCACATGCAGGCGGCCGCCAAGCTTATCTGGCGGGTGCTGGTGCTTGTTCTGTTGTTACTGGCTCTGCTGAGCATCGCCAGCTGGGTCGGGCGTTAATCCTTTGAGGAGGGAGCAAAGATGGCTAATCGTGAAGTTATGGTGCTGAGTGCGGTCCGTTCCGCGATCGGTACTTTTGGTGGTTCGCTGAGCACGCTGGAGCCCGCCGATCTGGCCGGCACCGTGATGAAGGAGGCAGTGGTCCGTTCGGGCGTCGATCCTCAGCAGATCAACTACGTGACCGTTGGCAACTGTATCCCGACCGAATCGCGTTTCGCGTATGTCGCACGGGTCGCGGCCATCCAGGCGGGCCTGCCGATGGAGTCGGTTGCGATGGCGGTGAACCGCCTGTGCTCTTCCGGTCTGCAGGGCATCGTCAGCACGTCGCAGGCGATCATGCTCGGCGACTGTGACTTCGGTGTCGGCGGCGGTGTCGAGGTGATGTCGCGTGGCGCCTACATGTCGACCGCGATGCGCAACGGCGCCCGCATGGGTGACACCAGTCTCATCGATTCGATGGTCGCGGTGCTGACCGACCCGTTCGGTGCCGGGCACATGGGTATCACCGCCGAGAACCTGGCCGAGAAGTGGGGCATCACCCGTGAAGACCAGGACGCTCTGGCGGTCGAATCCCAGCGCCGCGCGGCTGCCGCGATCGCCGAGGGGCGCTTCAAGTCGCAGATCGTGCCGATCACGCTGAAGACCCGCAAGGGCGAGGTCGTGTTCGACACTGACGAGCACGTCAAGGCGAGTACGACGATGGAAACGCTCGGGAAGATGCGTCCGGCCTTCAAGAAGGATGGCACCGTCACCGCCGGCAATGCGTCTGGGATCAACGACGGCGCGGCGTTCTTCGTGCTCGGCGAGGCGAACGCCGCCGCTGCGGCAGGCTACAAGCCCGTCGCGCGTCTGGTCTCCTACGCCCTGGCCGGGGTGCCGAACCACATCATGGGCGAGGGTCCGATCCCGGCCACGAAGATCGCGCTGAAGCGCGCCGGCCTGACGCTGGACCAGATGGACGTGATCGAGTCCAACGAGGCGTTCGCCTCGCAGGCGATCGCGGTGGCCAGGGCTCTGGAACTCGACATGGCCAAGACCAATCCGAACGGCGGCGCGATTGCGCTGGGTCACCCGGTGGGATGCTCGGGTGCGTTCATCGCGACCAAGGCGCTGTACGAGCTGCAGCGCACTAACGGCCGTTACGCGCTGGTGACGATGTGCATCGGCGGCGGTCAGGGCATCGCCGCGGTGTTCGAGCGCGTCTGATCGCACCTCATCGAGAAGTGGCTGCATCCAGGAACCCGCCGAAAGGCGGGTTTCTGCTTTTCGGGCGTCCGAGCATGCACCAATTGCTTTCGCACGGAAGCGGTGCATGCACCATGAGAGTGCGTCAGTCGCGCAGATACGCCTCGAAACGCCCCATTCCGCATGCGTTTCGAGGCGTGGACGCTGGCATGGTTTTCGCTGAAGGCTTCGTATAACGGCTGGCTGCAGGGCCGAGAATCGATAGCGTGGTCAGGGAGGACGGTGCGGCATCATGACGGTCACAAGCTTCTACGACGAGATGTACGAGCCGGATCGGCAGATCCGTCCGCACTACGCTGCCTATGATGCGTGGCTGTCCGAGATGCCCGGGGAGCGCATCGCGCAGAAGCGGGCCGAGGCAGACGCGTTGTTTCACCGCTATGGCATCACGTTCGCCGTGTACGGCGAGGATGAAGGGACCGAGCGCCTGATCCCGTTCGACATCATTCCGCGCATCATCCCAGCCCATGAATGGAAGCTTCTCGCCGACGGTCTGCGGCAGCGGGTCCGCGCGCTGAACGCGTTCATGAAGGACATCTACCACGACCAGGATATCCTCAGAGCGGGCAGGATCCCGGCCGATCAGGTGCTGAACAATTCGCAGTATCGGAAGGTCATGCAGGGCGTGGATGTGCCGGGCGATGTGTATGCCCATATCGCCGGCGTGGACGTGGTGCGCGCCGGCGAGGGCGACTACTACGTGCTGGAGGACAACCTGCGCGTGCCATCGGGCGTGTCCTACATGCTCGAGAACCGCAAGATGATGATGCGTCTGTTTCCACGGCTGTTCTCGCGCTATCGGGTCGCACCGGTGGATCGTTACCCGGACATGCTGATCAACATGCTGCGCAGCGTGGCACCGGTCGGCGTCACCGATCCGACCGTGGTGGTGCTGACACCGGGCGCCTACAACAGCGCGTATTTCGAGCATGCATTCCTCGCCCAGCAGATGGGCGTGGAACTGGTCGAGGGCCAGGACATGTTCGTCGACAACGACCATGCGTACATGCGCACCACGCGCGGCCCGAAGCGGGTCGACGTGATTTACCGACGGGTCGACGACGACTTTCTCGATCCGCTGGCGTTCCGGCCGGACTCGGTGCTCGGCGTGCCCGGCCTGCTGGGCGCCTACCAGCAGGGCGGGGTCACGCTCGCGAATGCGATCGGAAGTGGCGTGGCCGACGACAAGTCGATCTATCCTTACGTGCCCGACATGGTGCGCTTCTATCTGGACGAGGAACCGATCCTGCACAACGTGACCACCTACATGTGCCGCAACAAGGACGACCTGGCCCATGTGCTGGACAGGCTGCCGGAACTGGTCGTGAAGGAGGTCCATGGCGCCGGCGGATACGGCATGCTGGTTGGCCCGGCATCCACCAGGGCGGAGATCGAGGCCTTTCGCGAGCGACTGATCGCGCACCCGGAGCGATACATCGCGCAGCCCACGCTGGCGCTGTCGGCCTGCCCGACTTTCGTCGAGTGCGGTATCGCGCCGCGTCATCTCGATCTTCGGCCGTTCGTACTGTCCGGCGAGCAGATCCAGCTGATCCCGGGCGGGCTCACGCGGGTCGCGCTCAGGGAGGGGTCGCTGGTGGTCAATTCGTCGCAGGGCGGCGGAACCAAGGACACCTGGGTGCTGGAAGGCTGACGGAGAGCGGAACATGCTGAGTCGTACTGCAGACCATCTTTACTGGATGGCCCGTTACATGGAGCGGGCCGAGAACATCGCGCGCATGCTGGATGTGAACCACCGCATGTCGCTGATGCCTCAGTCCGAGGTGCAGGCGGAGCAGGCCTGGGGCGCGACGCTGCGCATCATGGGGCTGGAGAACGCGTTCGCCAGGTGCTTCGACGAGGTCAGCGCCGATGCGGTGCTGGAGTTCATGATCTTCAATCCGGACAATCCGACCAGTATCCGCAGCTGTCTGCGCGCGGCACGCGAGAACGCGCATGCGGTTCGCGGCACATTGACATCCGAGCTGTGGGAGACGACAAACAGCACCTGGCTGAAGATGCGCGACTTCAACGGCGACAAGCTCAACGACGAAGGCGTCAGCAACTTCTTCGAATGGGTGAAGTTCCGCTCTCACCTGTCCCGCGGGGTCACGCTCGGCACGATGCTGCAGGACGAGGCCTTGCGCTTCATCCGTATCGGCACCTTTCTGGAGCGCGCCGACAACACGCTGCGCATCCTGGACGTGAAATATCAGTTGCTGCTGCCGGCCGGCGAGGTCGAGGGTGGTTCGGCCGACTTCTATCAGTGGAGCGCGCTGATGCGTTCGGTGTCGGCGTTCGAGATCTACCGGCGGATCTACCGGGATCTGATCACGCCGTCGCGGGTGGCCGAGATGATGCTGCTGAGGGTGGATATGCCGCGCTCGCTGGCGCGCTGCATGAAGGAGGTCTACAGCAACCTGCGTGCGGTCTCCAACGAGCATTCCGCCGAGACCGAGCGCCGTGCAGGCTTGCTGGAAGCGAATACGCGCTTCGGCAGGATCGACGACATCGTGCGCGAGGGCCTGCACAACTACGTGGTGCAGGCCCTTGGCCGGATCCAGGACCTGGGCAACCGGATCGCCGACGATTTCCTGGTGCCGGTGAGCCGGCAGGTCGAGACGGCCTGACCCGCCACAATCCAGCCACCGTCATCGTCGGTGACGCTTACCAGCCTCGCCGTTGTGCGCCGGCCTGTTCGATTTCGGAGCGGATCAGCAGGAAATGCTCGAAGCGCCGCCGCTCGAGTCGACCGTCCGCCAGCGCCTGCGTGATCGCGCAGCCTGGTTCGGCTTCATGGCGACAGTCGCGGAAGCGGCAGTGGCCGTGGTATGGACGCAGTTCGGTGAAGGACTGCAACAGTTCGTCGGTGCCCACGTGCGCGAGACCGAAGGCCTGCAGGCCGGGGCTGTCGATGACCCAGCCATTGTCATCCAGCGGATAGAGCCGCGCGAAGGTGGTCGTGTGCTTGCCGGTGTCCAGCGCTTCCGAGATCTCGCGGGTCGCCGCGCGCGCGCCCGGGATCAGCGCGTTGATCAGCGTCGACTTGCCCATGCCCGATTGCCCGACCAGGATGCTGCGCTCGCCGGCGAGGGCGGCCTTCAAGGCGTCGATGTCCTGATGGGCACACAATTCGACGATGCGATAGCCGAGCGCAGCGAACGGGGCGAGCAGCGCACGTGCGGCCGGCAGGCGGTCGACCAGATCCACCTTGTTTAGCACGATCAGGGGCTTGATCTGCTGATGCTCGGCGGCCGCGACGCAGCGCGAGATCAGCAGGTCGGAAAAGCCGGGCTCGGTCGCGACCACGATGACGATCTGGCTGAGGTTGGACGCGATCAGTTTCTGCCGGAACGCATCGGAGCGCCACAGCAGGTTGCGGCGAGGCTCGAGTTCGAGGATCACCCCCTGCGCATCATCGCTGCGCGCAATGACGACTTCGTCGCCGCAGGCATACACGCTCTTCTTGCCCCGTGGTACGCACTTGAGCGTGGCCGGTGTGTCGTCGGGCATCGGGCCGCTGCGATCGAGCCGGACTTCGTAGTGCCGTCCAAAGGCGGCGGTGACGATGCCGCGAAGCCGGCCGGGGGAGGGGGCGGGCGTGGTGTTCCGGGCGCGGGATGGTGATTGATTCAAGCGCTCAGTCGAACTTGTAGAAGTGCTTGTTCAGGAAACCGGCGATGTGGTGTTCGTCCTCGGGAAAGAGGTCGAGGTTGAGCATGGTGGTGCATGCGGTCAGTTGCTGCGCCAGTCCGCTCGGGGTGTTCACGCGACGATCGGCGCGCGTGTAGGCGTTGGACCCCTGGTCGCCCCCGAAGCGCTCGACATGACAGGCGACGCACAGGTCCATGTGCATCTCTTCGCCCGCATCCAGATCGGCATCGGGAAACGGATTCGCGACGGCGCTGCCGCAGGCGAGCAGGGCGGCGATCATGACGGGCCGGGTCTTCATGGTGGTCTCCTCAGGAAGTCATCGTGCGCAGCCGCGCGACACGCACCGCGGCCGGCGGGTGGGAGTCGAAGAAGCGCGAGTAGAGTGGGTCGGGTGTCAGCGTGGAGGCATTGTCGCGATAGAGCTTGACCAGCGCGCTCACCAGGTCCTGAGCGCGCGTCTGGCGCACTGCATAGCGGTCCGCCTCGAACTCGTGTACCCGCGACCAGTGACTGAACAGCGGCGCGAACGGGAACGTGAAAGCCGGCAGCGCCAGCGAGAACAGGGCCAGCGCGGTGGCGGTTCCGGCCTGTTCGACGCCGAGTCCGGCGAAGAACCAGTGCTGCTGCATCAGCCAGCCGAGCAGCCACAGCAGTGCAAGCGTGCCGGCCGACATCACCGCCAGCCGCTTCCACACATGGCCGTGCGTGAAATGTCCGAGTTCATGGGCAAGCACGGCCTCGACTTCCTCGGGTCGGAGTTTGTCGAGCAGCGTGTCGAAGAACACGATGCGCTTGGCCGAACCGAAACCGGTGAAGTAGGCATTGCCATGACTGGAGCGGCGTGAGCCGTCCATCACGAACAGCCCGCGCGAGCGGAACCCGCAACGTGAAAGCAGTTGCTCCACCCGCGTTTTCAGGGACTCGTCCGCGAGCGGAGTGAACCTGTTGAACAGGGGTGCGATGAAGGTCGGCCAGATGAAAAGGGCCAGCAGATTGAACGCGAGCCAGAACAGCCACACCCAGAACCACCACAGGGGACCCATCGCTTCCATCAGCCACAACACCGCGAACAGCACCGGCAAGCCGATCAGCGCGGCGATCAGGGCGCTGCGGGCGAGATCGAAAACGAACAGGCGGGGCGACATGCGATTGAAGCCGAACCGCTTCTCGGTGACGAAGGTGCGATAGATCGCGAAAGGCAGACCGACCAGCCAGCCGATCGCCCCGAGCCCCGCGAGCAAGGCCACGCCATGCACGATGCCGCCCGGCGCCAGTCCGTCACCCAGCCGTTCGAACAGCCATTGCAGCCCGCCGCCGAGCGTCAACAGCAGCACCAGCAGGGTTCCGGTCATCGCGTCCACCAGACCCAGGCGCATCCGCGCGACGGTATAGTCGGCCGCCTTGCGGTGAGCCGAAAGCTCGATCACGTCGGCGAAATCGGCCGGCACGCTATCGCGACATGCGCGCACATGGCGCATCTGGCGCCACATCAGCAGACCGCGCACCGAGAAGGTGAGCAGGACCGCGAGCACGAACAGCATGGAGAAGGTTTCGGGGGCCATGAGCCTTTCCGGGGTGGTGGGCGCTGCGGTCACAAGTGCTTCTGTGACACAATTGCGCCCCTATCGTTTCTTGTTTTGTTCGGAGATTATGGCACAGGATCAGAACTACCTGATATGGCTGGACATGGAGATGACCGGCCTGGAGCCGGATGCCGACCGCATCATCGAAGTTGCGATCGTCATCACCGATTCGCACCTCGACACGGTGGCCGAAGCTTCGCCGCTCGCGATCCATCAGCCCGATTCGGTGCTCGACGGCATGGACGAGTGGAACCGCAACACGCATGGCAAGTCGGGCCTGATCGAGCGGGTGAGGCGATCCACGCTGTGCGAGGCGGATGCCGAGGCCCAGATGCTCGCGTTCGTGCAGCAGTATGTGCCGAAACGGGCCTCACCGATGTGCGGCAACTCGGTGTGTCAGGACAGGCGCTTCATGGCCCGCTACATGCCCGCGCTCGAGGCCTGGTTCCACTACCGCAATCTGGACGTGTCGACGCTGAAGGAGCTGGCCCGGCGCTGGCGCCCGGCCGTGTATGACGGGTTCAAGAAGGCGGGCAGACACGAGGCGCTGTCCGACATCCACGAATCGATCGGCGAGCTGCGCCACTATCGCGACACCTTCCTTCGGCTGGACGCCTGAGTCAGTCGGCGGCGGCCGTCTTCCGACGCATCCGGGCTGCGGCCTCGAGCAGGCCAGTGGTAGACGGGTCGTGCGTGCCAGCATCGCCCGAGGCCAGCGAACGCGCCATGTCCTTGCCCAGCTCAACGCCGAACTGGTCGAAGCTGTTGATGCCCCAGATCCAGCCCTGTACGAAGACCTTGTGCTCGTACAAGGCCATCAGCTGACCCAGCCGATACGGATCGAGCCGGGGCAGCAGCAGCGTGGTTCCGGGCTGATTGCCCGGGCACACCAGATGGGGCGCGAGACGCGCACAGTCGTCGTCGGAGACGCCACGCGCCCGCAGCAAGCGCAAGGCGGCATCGAGGTCGCGACCGCCCATCAGGGCCGCCGATTGCGCCAGCGCGTTGTGTAGCAAGGCCTGTTCGCGCGGATCCGTGCCGCCGGCCAGGGCGACGAAGTCCAGCGCGGTGCGCCGCGTGCCCTGGTAGAACAGTTGATGAAAGGCGTGCTGCCCGATGGTGCCGGCGCCGCCCCAGACGATCGGTGCGGTGTGGACCTCGCTGGTTGAGCCATCGCGCAGGCAGCGCTTGCCGTTGCTCTCCATGTCGAGTTGCTGCAGCCACGCGGGAAAGTCGCGCAGGCCGTTCGCATAGGGCAGCACCGCCAGCGTCTCGATGCCGAGAAAGTCGGTGTTCCACAGCCCGATCAGCGCCATCGTGACCGGCAGGTTCGCGTGCAGCGGAGCCGACCGGAAATGCGCATCCATGGCGCGGGCGCCTGCGAGAAAGGCGTCGAACGCCGGTACGCCGATCGCCAGCATCAAGGGCAGGCCTGTCGGCGACCAGACCGAGTAGCGCCCGCCGACCCATTCGGGCAACGGGAACACCCGCTCCGGCGCGATGCCGAAGGCCGTGGCCAGCTCGACCGCGTTGCTGACCGCCGCCAGATGCGGCGTCAGGTCGGCGCCTTGACCCAGCGCGTCCCGCAACCACTGTCTCGCCGCGTTCGCATTGGCCAGCGTCTCGGCGGTGGTGAAGCTCTTGGACGACACGATGAATAGCGTGGTCTCGGCACATGCGTCGGCGAGCGCATGCTCGAGCTCGTTCGGGTCGATGTTGGCGACGAAGCGCACGACCGGGCCGCTCGCATGTGAAGCAGCCAGTGCCTCGGTCGCCATTCTGGGGCCGAGGTCGGAGCCGCCTATGCCCAGATTCACGACATGCCTGAAGGGCTTGCCGGTGCAGCCGACATGACCGCCGGTCAGTAACGCGGTGGAGAAGGCACGCAGGCGCGAGCGGGTGTCGGCGATGACGTCGGCATCGCGCGCCGGCATCGGGCAGGATCCCCGCATCGCCATGTGCAGTGCGGGCCGACCTTCGGTGAAATTGACCTTTTCGCCGTCGAACAGCCCACGCACACCGTCGGCGACCCGGGCCTGTTCGGCCAGCCGCATCAGTTGCGCGAGCGCGTCCGCATCGATCGCCTGCTTGGAAAAGTCCAGGAGCAGCTGGTCGAAGGAAAGGCTGAATCGACCGAAGCGATCCGCGTCCTCCCGGAACAGCGCGTCTATGCGCGTCGGGCGCAGGCGGCGTGCATGCTGTTGCAACGCATCCCAGGCGGGCAGGTGCCGCGGAGATGCCGGGCGATCAGTCACGTCGGTAGAGGCGGAATACTTCAAGCCTTCGTCCTCCAGCATGTCGGAATTCCCAGATCTGCTGCCACTGTGTGGCCGGTTGCAGGCCGATCGACAGTCGATCGTCGTGTGCGAGTAGGAAACGGCAGGCAGTCTGGTGACTGTCGACCTCGACGACCCGAAGGCCGACGAAGTAATCGAGCGCCGCGCGATGAGAGTCGGACAGGCCGAGCGACACGACGCAACCAGACGCCTCCCCGGCCAGTGCGATCTGCGCCGATTCGGCCATCGGCCGGTAGTTCCGGCTGTGGTCGAACCACGGCAGCAGCAGCGTCACGGCCAGGCACCACAGCATTGTCATGCCCATCGCCCAGTTGGCAGGGCCGCGGTTGGGCGAACGCGGCAGATGCCAGACCAGTGCGATCCAGACGGCGCAGATCAGCGTGCCCAGCGCGACATGCCAGTGGGCCCCCTCCAGCAGGAAGTCCGGGGCCAGACGTTGGACGCTGCGCGCGAGACCTGGTGGCCACGCGAGCGTCTGTGCGGTCCAGGCGAGCCAGATCAGAACGCCAAACACGACGAAGGTCATCACGCCGAACCAGTCGAATGCATTGGCCGCGCCACGCCGCAGGCTGGGTACGCCGCCCGCCGCCAGCAGCGCGAGCGGCGGAATCAGGGCCAGCATGGATGCGGCCTGGGTTTTGCCACTGACGTAGATCCAGCTCATCGCGAGCAGCAGTCCAAGCAGTGGCAGCAGCCACGGGAGCCGGTGAATCTGCCTCCTCGCCCGCCACAGGGCCCACAGCGCGATCGGCCACAGCGGCCACGTGAACCAGCCCACCAATTCGGCGAGCTTGGGCAGCGTCTTCCCGTCGAAGGTGCTTGCCAGCGTCTGCAAGCCGCCGTTCCACCATTGCGCGAACAGTTCCGGCGCGTGATGGTTGAGCAGGCCCGGCCAGATCGTGCTCGCCGCGAGCGCGAGGCCAAGGCCCAGCGTCAGCGCACCGCTGGCGCGTGGGCTGCGGCACTCCGGACAGGCGATGGCGACGACCAGGAACATCGGTACGGTCAGAAACAGACCCGCGAGCCCGCCGGCGAGAAAAGCCAGTACGACCCCGACCGCTGCCTGCATGCTGCCCCTGACCGGATGGGTGGGTACGAGCGACAGACCTGCCAGCGTGCACGCCTGCATCGCCATCAGCGCGATCAGTGGTTGGTGCTCATGCGCATGGACGACCAGACCGAGGGTACCGAGGGTCAGCAGCGCAGCCGCGGTGCGGGTGTGCTTTCCGTAAAGGCGTGACGCCGAGCGCGCGATCCAGAAGATCGCCAGGCCAGCGAAGAACGGGCTGGCCAGGCGGCTGGCGTCATGGATCGGCAGCAGCCAGCCGAGTGCGAGCGCAAACAAGGCCCCGACCCAATGAAACAGCGGTCCGACCCCGGTCAAGGGTTCCCCGGCGATGCCGGGCAGCAACCAGCCTTCGCCGTTGAGCAGGCTGAAGACCGCGCTGAAATGAGTGATGTCGTCGCCCCGCCAGGGCTCATGCCCGATCGCACCCGGGAGCAGATACAGCAGGATCAGCAGCGACAGCCCGGTTGCGCCATAAAGCTGACGCCTGAACGGGGAGAGAGGTTGAGCGTACTCGGGCATCAGGTTCTTGTTCGGGTTGGTGCGAAGCCGTAGCGGCATTCTAACAGGCAAAAAAAAAGCAGCCTTGGCTGCTTTTCTTCCGGGCCTGTGCATGTTCAGCCGAGGCGCTGCACGTTGCCGTATTTCTGGCGGAAGCGCTCGACGCGACCGGCGGTATCCACGATCTTCTGCTTGCCGGTGTAGAACGGATGGCAGGCGGAGCACACTTCGACATGCATGCTGGGCTTGGTGAGGGTCGAGCGCGTAGTGAAGGAGTTGCCGCAGGAGCAGGTCACCTGCACGTCGCCATACTTAGGGTGAATGTCGGCTTTCATCGTGAATCCTTGATTTATGCGGGCGGCGGATGTGGCCACCCTCGGTGCTGTTCGGAAACACGAAATTATCGTGGAGCCGGAGGTTTTTTGCAAGGGGAGGAATCGGCGCATACGGGTGCGTCGCCGCTGAAATGCGATCCCTGCATGGCGGCTGCTTGTAGAATGGCGCGCCAGACGAACTCGGCGGGCGTCGCCCGACGGGTCCAAGGTGTTCATCTGCGGTCCGCGCCGGGTCGGCGGACAGCGCCGACGACATGCGATGGTGGGTCCGTTCCGCCGCCAGGAGTCCAGTCGATGAGTTATGCCAACTCCAGAATTCCATCGAGCGCGCAGCAAGGGGTGCATGCGCAGTTGCCACGCCTGGTCGCCCGCCATCTGGCCGAGCCCTTCCGCAAGCCCTACGCGCAGTACAACCGCGATGCATTCGAAGCGGGCCTGGCCGGCTGGGACGGGCGGGCGCCGCTGATTCTGGATGCGGGCTGCGGCGTCGGTCACAGCACGATCGAACTCGCGCGTCGCTATCCGGATCACTGGGTCATTGGCGTGGATCAGTCGGAGGACCGCCTCAACCGGCGCAAGCCTTATCCGGACGCCCTGTTGCCGAGGAACATGGCGTTCGTGCGCGCCGACCTGGTCGACTTCTGGCGGCTCTGCGCGGATGCCGGGTTGCGCCTCGCGCGCCACTACATCCTGTACCCGAACCCGTGGCCTAAAGTCGGACACGTCGGGCGTCGCTGGCACGCGCATCCGGTATTCCCGTTCATTGTGCGCCTTGGCGGGGTGCTGGAGTGCCGCAGCAACTGGGATGTCTATGCGCAGGAGTTCGCGTTGGCGCTTGCGCTCGTGTGCGGACGTCCGGTGACCCCGGATGTCTTCGAAGCGTCGGTACCGCTCACACCGTTCGAGCGCAAGTATCGGGATTCGGGGCAGCGCCTGTATCGGGTCGTGCTCGACCTGGACGGCGGTGTGCGTGCCGAGGGCGGTCCGGCGACGGCCGAGGGCCCCTGATGACCGCCGCCGATCTCGATCCGTGCCAGCGCTGTGGTGCCTGTTGCGCGGCCTTCAGGGTGGACTTCCATGTATCCGAACTGGCCAGTCGTGCGCCCGCGGGCGTACCCGATGCGATGACGCTGCCGGTCATCGCGACGACCGTGCGCATGCGCGGCACCGACGACGCGCAGCCGCGATGCTGCGCGCTCGAGGGGGACCTCGGCCGGCAGGTGGCCTGCTCGATCTATGCGGCGCGCCCGTCGCCATGCCGGGAGTTCGCGCCTTATGCTGCGCTCGGTCTCGGTGACCCCGCCTGTGATCGGGCGCGTCGCCGCCATGGTTTCCCGCCGCTCTGATCCGTTGCAGTGTTCGCGAGACGTGGTCAGGCCGCGACTTCGGCCAGCAGGCGCAACGGGCCGATCTCGCGGACCAGCTCGATCTGCGCAGCTTGGCGTACGAACAGCGATCCGGCGAATCCCAGCGCATTGATCGAGATGTCCCGATAGCGCTCGCGGCTTCGAGGTACGACCAGCATCCAGTCGCGATCCACGATCAGGTTGTAGGGCGGCATCGGGTCCACGTCGGTCGGCAGATCGAGCTGACGACATGCGATGGTGAAGGCTTGCTGCAAGGGATTGTCGGCCCGGGGCGTGTCGCTCGCCGACGCCGGTGGGATGCCGCCGTGGCGGACGAAGGCGTGCCGCCATGGGAGCCCCGGGTGGCGGGTGACCTCGCGCGCCGGCTGGTCGGCACGCAGCCCGCTGGTCAGGCGCGCGAGGTTCGCTCCGTCGCTGCGGTCCGGGATCCATTGCAGATGTTTATGGCGCTGGCTGGCGCCCGCCTCGGTGCCGCCGTTGTAGAAGCCGATTCCGCCCAGCGTCTGCATGACCCTCAGCAGCGCGGCGAAATCCGCTCCGGTCAGGGGTGCAGTCTGTTCCTCGAAGCTTCGCGTGACGATCAGCAGGTGCTGTGCGATCACCGGATATTTGTTCAGCAGGATCAGATGTGCAGCCCCGACGCTGGCTATCAGCAGATCCGGTTCGGGTGGCAGAAACGGGTTGAAGTCCGGGTCTCGGCGGCCGGCGGCAGCGACCCGCGCAGCGTCGCGACGTGCGAGCGACGATATCCAGCGGACCATGAAGCTGACCCCTGCGTCGGATACGGTGGTCTGTTCGGTGGTGATCGGCTGCAGTGCACCTGTCGCGACGGCGCGCGCGATGACCTGATCGATGCTGTCGCTCGAAAGGGGCGGGGGCGGCATGGGGGGCGTGGGGACGACCGACATGCGTTCTATTGTAAGCTCGCGCTTCGATTCATTTCATGTGCGCAGGAGCGAGGACGGTGATCAGCTTCGAGTTGCGGGGAGAGTTCATCCAGCTGGATCAACTTTTGAAGGCCGCCGGTCTCGTCGGAACCGGCGGCGAGGCGCATGCGGCGGTCGAGGCCGGGCGGGTGCACGTCGATGGCCGGGCCGAATCGCGCAAGCGCGCGAAGCTGCGTGTCGGTCAGCGGGTCACGATGGCGGGGCAGACGGTGCAGCTCGTTTCGCCCGCGGCGGATGCCCCGGGCTGAGCGGCAGAGCGGGCTGTCCGAACAGCTTGCGTCCCAGCCAGCTGCGGGCCTGCTCCTCGCCGGTCAGCACATAATGCAGCGCATACTCGTTGCTGAGGGTCAGCAGCAGGTCGCTGCGCGCACTGGCCGAACCGACCAGCAGCAACTCGTCGCCGGCACGAAGTGCGGTGTCGTCGCGGGGCAGGATCAGGTCGTCGTCGTCGTCCCGCTCGAGCAGCAGGATCTCGCATTCGAGCAAGAAATTGCGGTCGTGCGCACTTCGGCGGAGGTCGTGCAAGGTGACGGACTCGCTTTTCATCAGGCGTCGGTAAAGGGCCGGCGCGCGCGACAGATTGATCCGCTCGCTCCAGACCGTGGGCACCTCCCAGCCGTAGGTGCCGGTCAGGCGCTCGAGCAGCGCGCGACACCATTGCTCGTCGCGACGCTTCATGTCGTTCAGGAAGGGCATGAGCAAGGGCGTGGTCAGCACCGCGAGGCATTCGTGCGCGATGATCTCGCTGGGCACGACGTTCACGTCGGATTCGAAGGCGTCGAACAAGGCGTGATTGACATACTTGTTCTGGCGCAGGATCACGAACAGTTCGCGGTTGAGCTCGCGCGCGGTCACCGCGGCCGACAGGTTGTCCACGTCGCTGCTGGTGCACGCGATGATGCCGACCGCGCTCTTTATGCCGGCGCGCTCGAGCGCATCGGCGCCGGTGCCATCGCCCTGTATCCACGCGTGCTCCGCGTCGGGCGGGGCGTCGCGATCGATGATCGTGACCGGTACGGCCTCGCGGTCGAGGGCTTCGGCCATGTAACGGCCGAACCGTCCATGGCCGCACAGCACCCACGGTCCGCGCGGCGGGTCGCGCTGGCGCTCGACGGTGGTGCCGGGCAGGCCGGTCAGCCATATCAGCAGCTGCCATGCGGCCGGGGCATGCAGCGCCAGAGACAGGTATTCGCTGAACTTCTCGAACGGGTTGATGATGTGCCGGGTGCCGAAGGAGGCCATGTTGGCACTGGTTTCGCGCGTGCTCGCCCGGCACAGCGACGGCACCGACGGCGCGAGTAGCCGCGCCGCGATCGCGACCGCCAGATTGGCCTGATCGTCATTGGTCAGCGCGAGTACGCCGGCGCAGTGTCGACTGGTGAGCCCCGCGTATTTCAGCGTTTCGGGGTTGCGCGCATCGGCCGCCAGCGCCGGCACGTCTGCGGCGTAGTTCTGCAGTTCGGTCTCGCCGATCCGGCCTTCTTTGACCTCGAGCACGACGACGCGGTAGCCGAGCCGGTCGAGGGCGCCGCAGATCAGCTTGCCGGTCTCGCCATAGCCGCACACCAGATAAAAGGGTTCGTGCAGGTTGCGCACTGCCGTGATGAACCGCTGGGTGCTGATCGCCTGGCGCAGGTTGCGGTCCGACAGCAGCGCGAACACGCTGCCCAGCGTGTAGGCCCAGCCGACCACCGACATGTAGATGCAGATGATGACCCACAGGCGCTGCTGGTTCGAGAAGGCGTCGGGAATTTCGCCGAAACCGATCGTGGTCGCGGTGTAGCTCATGAAATACAGCGCGTGGAAGAAGCTCATGGAGACCGGGTTGCCGTCCTCGTCCGGCACGCCGGGCGCAAGCGTGAGCCCGAGTACCGAGATCGCGATGATCACGATCAGCATGATCAGCGGCGCACGCATGCGCCGCATGATCAGGAAGAAGATGCTGTGATGGCGTGCCAGTGGGCTCATCGTCCGCCCCGGGACGGTCAGCGGCGCTGCATGATGGTCTCGGCGATCAGGAAGACGACCGACACCACGTTGGCGAACAGCGCGCCCGCCGACAGCGACACGATGCGCGAGGTCATCTCGGGTGTGAGTCCGGCCGCCGAAACATGTACCGCATAACCCCACACCATCGCGGCCGCGATCAACTGCAGGTCCGCGACCAGACTGGTGGACAGATGCACGGCGCCGATCTGTGTCCGATCGCCGAGCTTCAGCACGGTCGCGATCAGGCTCACCACCAGCGCGGCGAACAACTCGTAGATGTCGTGATGCGCCGGGTTGTCGATGTCGCCGACGAAGAAACCGAAATTGAGCGTCGCGGCCAGCACGATGAAAAAGCCGAAGAACACTTTCTCGAGGTTCATGCGTGAATCGTCCTGTGCGGTGGCTAATGCCCGATTATAGCCGGCAGAAAGCGGTGGTCCAGCGGTGTGCGGCGCGATGGCCCGGGTGGCTGTTTCAGGCATCGAGATCACCGTCCAGATCGGACCGCGGCACCGCTCCGGCAACGCCTGGTCCGCGTTGCCGGGGCGGTGCCGCGGATCAGCCTAGATTGCGATAGTCTCCTGGCTTTCAGGCTGCGCCTGCGAGGATCTCGCGCAGCACGAAGGGCAGGATGCCGCCATGGCGGTAATACTCGATCTCGATCGGCGTGTCGATCCGGCACAGCACCTCGACCTTCCGGGTGCTGTCGTCGGGCCCGTGGATGACCAGTGTCAGATCCTGCTGCGGCTTCAGGTCGGCGCCGACCCCGATCACGTCGAAGCGCTCGTTGCCGGTGAGCTTGAGCTTCTGCCACGAGTCGTCGCCCTTGAACTGCAGTGGCAGCACGCCCATGCCGACCAGGTTGGAACGGTGGATGCGTTCGAAGCTCTTCGCCACGACGACCTTGATACCGAGCAGCAAGGTGCCTTTCGCAGCCCAGTCGCGGCTGGATCCGGTGCCGTATTCCTCACCGGCGAGCACGATGGTCGGAATGCCGCGCTTCTGGAACGCGGTCGCCGCATCGAAGACCGTGCTCTGCTTCTTGTCCAACAGCGTGAAGCCGCCTTCGACCCGGCCGCCGCTGTCGTCGGTGGGCAGCATCATGTTGCGGATTCGGACATTGGCGAAGGTGCCGCGCACCATGACGTCGTGGTTACCACGCCGCGAGCCGTAGGAGTTGAAGTCCTTGCGCTCGACCCCGTGGGCTTGGAGCCATTGCCCGGCAGGCGTGTTCTCACCGAAGGCGCCGGCCGGCGATATGTGATCCGTCGTGACCGAGTCGGCAAGCATCAGCAACGGGCGGGCGCCGAAGATGTCGCCGATCTTGCCCGGCTGCATGTCGAAGTCGTCGAAGAAGGGCGGCTTCGCGATATAGGTCGACTCGGGCCATTCGTAGACCTGGCCGGTCGTACTCGGGATCTCGTTCCACAGATCGTGATCGCGGGTGAAGTCCGAATACAGACGCTTGAAGGTCGCCGGGTCCATCGCGTAAGGCAGGATTGCGTTGATCTCGTCCGAACTCGGCCAGATGTCCTTCAGATAGACATGGTGTCCGTCCCGACCGGTGCCGAGTGGCTCGTTAGCGAGGTCGATGTTTGCACGACCGGCGATCGCGAATGCGACCACCAGCGGCGGAGAGGCCAGGTAGTTGGCACGGATGTTGGGGTGGATGCGCGCCTCGAAGTTGCGGTTGCCGGACAGAACCGCGGCAGCGATGACCTTGTTGTCATTGATCGCTTCGTTCAGTTCGGGCGCGAGATCGCCTGCATTGCCGATGCAGGTGGTGCAGCCATAGCCGGCCAGCGCGAAACCGAGCTGGGCCAGGGGTTGGAGCAGGCCGGCCTTTTCAAGATAGTCGGTGACCACGCGCGATCCGGGTGCTAGCGAGGTCTTGATGTGGGGTGCGACGCCGAGCCCCTTGTCGACCGCCTTCTTGGCCAGCAGACCAGCCGCGATCAGCACGGCCGGGTTGCTCGTGTTGGTGCATGAGGTGATGGCTGCGATCAGGACGTCGCCGTTGCCCAGCGTCACGCCCGGCAGGCCGGTCGGAAAGCGTGTGCCCAGCGCCGCTTCGGGCTGACCGAAGCCGTCGTCGACGACCGGGGTGGAGAACAGGCGGTCGAACACGTCGCCCATGTCCTTGAGTTCGATCCGGTCCTGCGGACGCTTGGGCCCGGCCAGTGACGGCACGATGGACGACAGGTCCAGTTCGATCACCCGGGTGTAGTCGATCTCGCCGGCACGCGGCACGCCGAACAGGTTCTGCGCGCGGAAATAGGCCTCGAAGGACTCGCACTCCTGATCCGTTCGACCCGTGCCACGCATGTAGGCCACGGTCTTCTCGTCCACCGGGAAGAATCCCATCGTCGCGCCATACTCGGGCGCCATGTTGGCGATCGTGGCCCGGTCGGTCACCGACAGGCTCGCGGTGCCCTCTCCGAAGAACTCGACGAAGGATCCGACGACCTTCTCGCTGCGCAGCAGCTCGGTGACGGTCAGCACCAGGTCGGTGGCGGTGATGCCTTCGTTGAGCCGACCGGTGAGCTGGACGCCGACGACATCCGGCGTCAGGAAGTAGACCGGCTGGCCCAGCATGCCGGCCTCCGCCTCGATACCGCCCACGCCCCAGCCGACCACGCCCACGCCGTTGATCATCGTGGTGTGGGAGTCGGTGCCCACCAGCGTGTCCGGGAAGAATACCCGACCGGCGTCGGTTTCCTGGCTGCGCACGCCGCGGAACAGGTACTCGAGGTTCACCTGGTGCACGATCCCGATACCGGGCGGCACGACCTTGAATGTGTCGAAGGCCTGCATGCCCCATTTCATGAACTGGTAGCGCTCGCGGTTACGCTGGAACTCGAGTTCCATGTTGCGCCGTAGTGCGTCCGGGGTGCCGTAGGCGTCCACCTGTACCGAATGGTCGACGACGAGATCCACCGGCACCAGCGGTTCGATCAGCTTCGGATCGTGGCCCATGGTGGCCGCGACGTTGCGCATCGCGGCCAGATCGCACAGCAGCGGCACGCCGGTGAAGTCCTGCAGCACCACACGCGCCACGACGAACGGAATCTCGTCGGTGCGCGGTGCGTTCGCCTTCCAGCCAGCGAGCTGGCGCACATGCGCGTCGGTGACCTTGCGGCCGTCGCAATTGCGCAACACGGCCTCGAGCACGATCCGGATCGAAACCGGCAGCCGCGATATTCCGCCGAGCCCGGCATCCTCCAGGGCAGACAGGGCATGGTAACGGCCAGTCTGTCCGGACGCAGTCTCGAAGGTGCGAAGGGTGTCGAAATACGGCTTGTTCATGACGGATCTCCTGGTCGGTGTTGGCAGATATCGACGGCTCGCAAGCTGGCGAGGGAAGAGCGTACAATTTGCGCGCTGCTTGAGCAAAGCTTTACGACCCCGTGCGAGGCGTGTCGTTCGCAGTCGCCGTACCGCTCCATGTTGCATTGCACCGCAAGTCTTATAAAAGACATATAATTACTTTCACTGCCCGGTGACGTGATCCGGGTTCTCTGCCACTTCAACAATGGAAGGAAACCGCCGTGCTTGAAGCTTACCGTGCCCATGTCGCCGAGCGTGCCGCCCTCGGCATCCCGCCGCTGCCGCTGGACAAGCAGCAAACCACTGAACTGGTCGGTCTGCTGAAGAATCCGCCCGTCGGGGAAGAGGATTCTCTGGTGGAACTGCTGACTTATCGCGTTCCCGCCGGTGTGGACGACGCGGCCAAGGTCAAGGCCGAATTCCTCGCCAAGGTTGCCAAGGGCGAGGAGGCCTGCGGTCTGGTTTCGCGCGCGAAGGCGACCGAACTGCTCGGCACCATGCTGGGTGGTTTCAACATCAAGCCGATGATCGACCTCCTCGGCGATGCCGAGGTCGGTGGCATCGCGGCCGAGGGCCTGAAGAAGACGCTGCTGATGTTCGACTACTTCCATGATGTCAAGGAACTGGCCGACTCGGTTGACAATCCCGCCAACGCCAATGCGAAGGCGGTGTTGCAGTCCTGGGCGGACGCCGAATGGTTCACCAGCCGCCCGGAAGTCCCCGCGTCGATGAAGGTCACGATCTTCAAGGTGTCCGGTGAAACCAACACCGACGATCTGTCGCCTGCTCCGGATGCGTGGAGCCGTCCCGACATTCCGCTGCATGCGCTGGCCATGCTGAAGAACCCGCGCCCGGGCATCACGCCGGAAGAGGCCGGCGTGCGGGGGCCGGTGAAGTTCCTCGAAGATCTGCGCGCGAAGGGCAACCTGGTGGCCTATGTCGGTGACGTGGTCGGGACGGGTTCCTCGCGCAAGTCGGCGACCAACTCGGTGTTGTGGTTTACCGGCGAAGACATTCCGTTCGTGCCGAACAAGCGTTTCGGCGGCGTGTGCCTGGGCTCCAAGATTGCGCCGATCTTCTTCAACACGATGGAAGACGCCGGTGCGCTGCCGATCGAACTCGATGTCAATCAGATGGAGATGGGTGACGAGGTCGAACTGCGCATCGATCAGACCACCGCCAAGGTCACCGCGCTGAAGAACGGGGCGGTCATCGCCGAGTCGCAGCTCAAGACCGCGGTCATTCTGGACGAGGTGCGGGCCGGTGGTCGCATCCCGTTGATCATTGGCCGTGGCCTGACCACGAAGGCGCGGGAAGCTCTCGGCCTGCCGGCATCCACGCTGTTCCGCCTGCCGCAGGATCCGGCCGACTCCGGCAAGGGCTTCTCGCTGGCGCAGAAGATGGTCGGCCGCGCCTGTGGCCTGCCGGAAGGCCAGGGCATCCGTCCGGGCACCTACTGCGAGCCCAAGATGACCACGGTCGGAAGCCAGGACACCACCGGCCCGATGACCCGTGACGAACTGAAGGACCTGGCCTGCCTCGGCTTCTCTGCGGATCTGGTGATGCAGTCCTTCTGCCACACCGCGGCCTATCCGAAGCTGGTCGACGTTCGCATGCACCGCGAACTGCCGAGCTTCATCAGTACCCGGGGTGGCGTGAGCCTGCGTCCGGGGGACGGCGTGATCCACTCCTGGCTCAACCGCCTGCTGCTGCCGGACACGGTCGGCACCGGCGGCGACTCGCACACCCGTTTCCCGATCGGCATTTCGTTCCCGGCCGGTTCAGGCCTCGTCGCGTTCGCCGCGGCCACCGGCGTGATGCCGCTGGACATGCCGGAATCCGTGCTGGTGCGCTTCAAGGGCAAGATGCAGCCCGGCGTGACGCTGCGCGATCTGGTCAACGCCATTCCGTACTACGCGATCAATCAGGGCCTGCTGACGGTAGAGAAGAAGGGCAAGAAGAACATCTTCTCCGGCCGCATTCTCGAGATAGAAGGTCTGCCCGATCTGAAGGTCGAACAGGCTTTCGAACTGTCCGATGCGTCCGCCGAGCGCTCGGCTGCCGGCTGCACGGTGCATCTGAACAAGGCGCCGATCGTCGAGTACATGAATTCGAACATCACGCTGATGAAGTGGATGATCGCCAACGGCTATGAAGACAAGCGCACGCTCGGCCGCCGAATCAAGGCCATGGAAGACTGGATCGCCAACGGCGAACTGCTCAAGGGTGATGCCGACGCCGAGTACGCCGCGCTGATCGAGATCGACCTGGCTGACGTCAAGGAGCCGCTGGTCGCCTGCCCGAACGACCCGGACGACGTCAAGCCGCTGTCCGCCGTTGCCGGCAACAAGATCGACGAGGTCTTCATCGGTTCGTGCATGACCAACATCGGCCATTTCCGTGCCGCCGCCAAGGTGCTGGAAGGCAAGTCGGACATCCCGACCCGCCTGTGGATCGCGCCGCCTACCAAGATGGATGCGATGGTGTTGAACGAGGAGGGCTATTACGGGGTCCTCGGCAAGACCGGCGCGCGCATGGAGATGCCGGGCTGCTCGCTGTGCATGGGCAACCAGGCGCAGATCCGCAAGGGCAGTACCGCGATGTCGACCTCGACGCGCAATTTTCCGAACCGGCTCGGCATCGATACGCAGGTCTATCTCGGATCGGCCGAGCTCGCGGCGGTCTGCGCGTTGATGGGCAAGATTCCGTCGGTGGATGAGTATCTGTCCCAGGTGCAGATGCTCGGTGCGAAGGCGGGAGAGGTTTACCGCTACATGAACTTCGACCAGATCGAGGCGTTCCGCGAGGTCGCAGACACCGTCGAGGTCTGATCCGGGTCCGGGGGCGACGAAGGCGTCGCCTGCGCCAGTCAATGCCCCTGTCCGGCAATCCGGCGGGGGCTTTTTTTCGGGTGAGCAGGGACGACAGGCGCCGTGTGGCGGAGAGGTGGGTCGTGCGGCTCGAGGGGCCGCGCATCCGGCCGCTGGCGCGCCTGCCCGCGCGGGCCCGCCGAACGGCCCGCCGGCCGAGGCTTCAGATACAGACGAAACTGATCGCGTTCGGGTTTCCGATGCAGCTTCCGCCCAGGGCGATATGGCCCTGACCCCGCAATACGGCTTCCTCGCGGGACAACAGGAACTCCTTCTCGCCTTCAAACCATACGAAAGTGCCGTTGCTGCTGCGATCGACGAGCACGAACTTGTCGCCTCTCAACTCGATCTCGCAGTGGCGGCGCGATGCCCGGCTGTCACTGACACGCAGATCGGATCCGGCATCCCGACCCAGGCGGGCGATCGGTTTCTGGTCATTCAGCACCAGCGTCTCGTCGTTCAGATACAGCCTGAGTTCATGCTCTTCGTCGATATCGAAGCGGTCCATCTGCAGCAGCGTGATCTCGCCCACGCTCTCGCACTGCAGTTCGAACAGTTCGAACGGACGCGAGGCACCACGGAGCACGCGTGATTGCAGTGGGCTCAAGGCGCTCTTCCAGTCCCCAGACAGTTTCAAGCGGGTCTCGCCCGTCGTGATCGCGCGGCCGGGCGAGGCGAGTTCCACCAGCCGTGCGGCGAAGTTCACCGTTTCGCCGAATACGTCGTGACCACTTTCGATGACCGGGCCGTGGTGGAAACCGATGCGAACCGCGAGCCGCTGTCCGGCAGAGTGGGGGAGTTCCCGGACCAGCGAATGCAGTGTCTGCGCGGTCTCGGCGGCGAGGTCCGGATCGGCCAGGACCACCATCAGGCCGTCGCCGGTGTGCTTGACGACGCGACCGCCCTTTTCCTCGACGGCGCGTTGCATGGACTTCAGGCAACGGTCGACAAGCTTGAAAGCCGAAGAATCGCCCACCCGCTCGTACAGTTGTGTGCTGCCGACCAGGTCGGCGAACAGCACCGTGCATTCATGCGGCAGGGACGATTTCTTTGACATGTAAGCAATTATAAGGAATCGCCGGCGTTATGGATATTCGGCAGCCATTGCTGCAACCGTATGCGGGTTCTCGCGGCACACGGCGTGCGCGATTACCAGGGCCAGGTGCGTCAGGTGTGGCCCGGGACTGCGTCTTTTGGGGTATAATCAAACGCTGATCATGTTCGATAACTGCTCTGGCCTGCGTTTCGCGAGTTCGCATTTTCACTGACTGCGCGTCTCGTGCCTTCGATCGCATGCGCGGCGTTCGGGGTGTCCGTAGGCTCTGCCGCTGGGTGCGGTATCGTCGGCCCGCTGTCCGTCCCTTTCCGTCCGGATCGCTTTCGCGAACTCGAGCATCTCCAATCGCTCGCCATGCCCGCTCGACGTTCGTGTGGCCGCGCAGACAGGCGCAGCGGCCGGATTCGGCGCCTGGCAACTTGTTTTGAATGAATTTTGTCGTCCTGGAGGATTTGTATGGCTAAGGAAGAACTGCTGGAAATGGAAGGCGTCGTGGATGAGGTACTGCCGGATACTCGCTTCAAGGTGACGCTCGAGAACGGGGTCGCCGTGTCCGCGTACGCGTCAGGCAAGATGCGCAAGCACCGCATTCGTGTGCTTGCCGGTGACCGTGTCAGCGTCGAACTGTCGCCCTATGATCTGACCAAGGCGCGCATCCGGTTTCGCCACAAGTAATACTCGCTGCGGTCCCGTGGGTCGGCGTTCTTTCGCCCTGTCACCCCGCATTCATGGGTTGGCGGACCGGAAGGGGTAAAGACTCAGGCGGGCGGGAAGAAGCGTTCGCGCGCCTGCTCGGGGAGCGGCATACCGGTCGCGTTGGCGCGTTCCAGCAATTCCCAGTAGTAACGGTAGGATGCACGATCGTGCAGCCGCCCCGCGTGCTGTATCGGACCCCAGTGGGCATCTGATGCAGTCACCAGAATCTCGCTCGCGTCCTCGACCTCGGTGAAATCCGGCCGCATCGCTTCGACGATGGCCTGGATCTGGTTGGGATGAATGCTCCACATGCGCAGGAAACCGAAGTCTCGCCGCGCTCGCAGCGCGTCGTCGCGGATGGTGCCGACGTCCCTGAGCTCGGTGGTGACGTTGTGCGATGGCACGACACCGTTGGCCAGCGCGGCGGCCGCGATCTCGCATTTGGCGCGGACGATCAACGGGTGCGTGAATTGGCCGGGGCTGTGCATCGCGCTGCCCGGTATCGCGCCATGATGGGCCGACACGAAATCCATCAGCCCGAAATCCAGTGATTCGACACCGTCGAGCCCCGCGATATCCCAGACCTCGCGCAAGGCGCCGTGCGTCTCGATCAGCACGTGCAGCGGTATCGGGCGCGGGAGCCCGGCTGATGTCTCCAGCGCCCTGAGCGCCTCGATCTGAATGCGCGCGTCATCGACACCGCGGACCTTCGGCAGCGTCAGAAATGCGAGACGGTGACCCGCCCGTTCAACCAGGATCTCCAGATCCTGCAGCCAGTGCGCGTGGGTGATGTCGTGAATGCGCGCGCCCACCCGTCCGAATCGATTGTCGTTGCCGGTCACGATCTCGGCGGCCATCATCGCGTGCTCGGTTTCGCCGCCCGCCCGGGCGCCGTCCTCGCAGTCGCAGGTCAGGTCGAATACCGGTCCGAGGGTGTACTGCAGGGCCAATGCCTTGCGCATCAGCTTCTCTGAGCCGGCATAGTGATCGACTGCCGGCAGCGCCGGAAACGGCTTCTCGCCTTCGAAAAGCACGGTGCGCGGATGCTTGGCTGGATTCATGTTCATCGTGGGGGAGCTCTCTTCGCGTTTTCCGGACTTCAAGGTCTGTTCAGGCAAAAAAAAGCGCACAGCCTCGGCCGTGCGCTCCGCGTCGTCGTCGCGGGATCAGCCGAGCAGATCCTTGACGCCGTCACGTTCTTCGAGCAGTTCGTTCAACGTGTGGGTCATGCGTTCGCGTGAGAACTCGTCGATCTCGAGCCCCTGAACGATCTTGTACTCGCCATTTTCGGTGGTGCAGGGGAAACCGTAGACGATGCCTTCCGGAATTCCGTAGGAGCCGTCAGACGGGACACCCATCGTCACCCACTCGCCGTTCGAACCCAGCACCCAGTCACGGATATGGTCGATCGCGGCGTTTGCGGCGGAGGCCGCGGAGGACAGGCCCCGCGCTTCGATGATCGCCGCGCCACGCTTGCCGACGGTCGGCAGGAAGACGTCACGGTTCCACGCTTCGTCGTTGATCAGCCCCTTCACGTTGTCGCCGTCGGACGTGACAAGGCGGTAGTCGGCATACATGGTCGGGGAGTGGTTGCCCCACACGACCAGGCTCTTCAGGCTGGACACGGCGCGGCCGGACTTGGAGGCGAGTTGCGACAGCGCACGATTGTGATCCAGACGCAGCATGCCGGTGAAGTTCCGGGACGACACGCGGCCGAACTTCTCGGCGGTCTTCATCGCGATGTAGGCGTTGGTGTTGCAAGGGTTGCCGACGACCAGAACCTTGCAGTCCGGGGCGGCATGCTGGCCGATTGCGGCGCCTTGCACGGTGAAGATCTTTGCGTTTTCGGTGAGCAGGTCCTTGCGTTCCATGCCGGGGCCGCGCGGCCGCGCGCCGACCAGCAGCGCAACCTGGGCATCCTTGAAGGCCACGTTCGGATCGTCGGTCGCGATCATGCCGGCAAGCAGCGGGAAGGCGCAGTCCTCGAGTTCCATCATGACGCCCTTGACCGCTTTCTGGGCCTGGGGCAGGTCGAGCAACTGAAGAATGACCGGTTGGTCCTTGCCCAGCATTTCACCGCTGGCAATTCGGAACAGCAGGCTATAGCCGATCTGGCCGGCGGCGCCGGTTACGACAACGCGTACGGGGGACTTGCTCATGTGTGATTACTCCCTCAAAAGCGACAAAGAGACGTCAGATATGGTTCGAAATCGCACCCGGCGGTAGTTCGGCGTCAGGCGGCGGCGGATTCGGACTGCCTGACCGGAATACACTGAGATACGGGCTGAACGATGTTAGAAGCAACCAGGCCGGATGTCAATTGCTGTCTTATATCTTATATAAGATACAAGACGACTGATAGACGTCTTTGGAATTTTATGCTGAAATAGCGCGATGATTCCCGAAGCGCCCACCTTCAGTCCGCTTTACCGCCAGATCAAGGACCTGATGATGCAGGCCCTCGAGGCAGGCGAATGGCGTCCCGGACAGGTGATTCCCAGCGAGCAGGAACTTGCGGCACGATTCAGCGTTTCGCAGGGAACGGTGCGCAAAGCGGTCGACGAAATGGCCTCCGAGAACCTGCTGGTGCGAAAGCAGGGCAAGGGTACCTACGTGGCCTCCCATCACGATCCTCGTGCCTTCTTCCGCTTCCTGCGCCTGGTCCCCATGGGCGGCGACATCACGTCACCCGAGAGTGTGCCACTGGACTGCTGGCGCGCCAAGGCCGGTCAGGAGGCGTCGCGTATGCTGGACATCCGGCCGGGCGACCCGATCATCATCGTGCGACGTCTGTTGAAATTTGCCGGAAAGGTGGTCGTCGTCGATGAAATCTATCTGCCGGGCGGAGTGTTCCAGGGGCTCACGCTCGAAGTCCTGCAGTCCTGGAGCGGATCCCTCTACAGCCTGTTCGAGACCCGCTTCGGCCTGCGCATGATCCGCGCCCAGGAGCGTATCCGCGCCGTAGCGGCCGACCGTTCGGTCGGTGATGTGCTGCACGTCCCCGAGGGGCATCCGCTGCTGTCGGTTGAACGGGTGACCTACACCTACGGTGACAGACCGGTCGAATGGCGTCGCGGCCTTTACCTGACAGACGATCATTACTATCTGAATGAACTGAATTGATGTCGAATCGATGTTTTCGCGCTCGGTTCGGACGCAAAGCGTGTCTATAATTCGCGTTGTTTTTGCAGTTGGGAGAAACGCGGCTGTACCGGCCGCACATCGAGGGGTGTAAAGATATGTCAGAAGCCACAGTGCGAAAGCCGCGGCCGAAGTTCCTGGCGTTGAACGAGATTCGCTTGCCGTTGCCCGGTATCGTCTCGATTCTTCATCGGGTTAGCGGAGCCGGCCTGTTCCTGTTACTGCCGTTCCTGCTGTTCCTGTTCGATCGCAGTCTCGGTTCTCCGGAGACCTTCGAGGTCTACAAGTCGTATGTTTCCAACTGGTTCTTCAAGTTGATCCTGTTCGGCCTGCTGTGGGCCTATCTGCACCATTTCTGCGCGGGTATCCGTTTCCTGTTGCTGGACCTGCATGTCGGCGGCGATCTCGAGGCCGCCCGCAAGAGTTCGCGGATCGTGCTTGCAGTCAGCATTGCGCTGACCCTGATCATTGGAGTGATGCTATGGTAAAGCGTATCGTCGTAGGCGCGCACTATGGGCTGCGTGACTGGATCGGTCAGCGTGCGACCGCGGTCTATATGGCCATCTTCACGGTGATCTTCGCGATCGCCGCGCTCGGCCTGCCGGAAATGAGTCATGCAGCCTGGTCCGGGCTGTTCTCCGGCGGTTTGATGCGTTTTCTCACCTTCCTGTTCTTCCTTGCGCTGTTCTATCACGCGTGGATCGGGGTGCGTGACATATTCATGGACTACATCAAGCCGACCGGCATCCGTCTCGCCTGTCATGCGGTGGTCCTGTTCCTGCTCATCGGCTATGCCGGTTGGGCTGCCCAGATTCTGTGGAGGCTTTGAGCGTGAGTGTAGCCAAGCGTACCTTTGATGCAGTGATCGTCGGCGCGGGGGGTGCGGGTCTGCGCGCCGCGCTGCAACTGGCCGAGTCGGGGATGAAGACCGCCGTGCTCACCAAGGTCTTCCCGACCCGTTCCCACACCGTGGCAGCGCAGGGCGGCGTCGCCGCCTCGCTGGGCAACTCGACCGAAGATAACTGGCACTGGCACATGTACGACACCGTCAAGGGGTCGGACTGGCTCGGCGACCAGGATGCGATCGAGTTCATGTGCCGCAAGGCCAATGAGGTCGTGGTCGAACTGGAACATTACGGCATGCCCTTCGATCGCACGGACAGCGGCAAGATCTATCAGCGCCCGTTCGGCGGCCATTCGCAGAATTATGGACAGTCACCGGTTTCGCGCTCCTGTGCCGCGGCCGACCGGACCGGTCACGCGATGCTGCATGCGCTCTACCAGCGCAACGTGCGCGCGAACACGCAGTTCTTCGTCGAATGGATGGCGCTGGACCTGGTTCGTGACGGTGAAGGCAATGTGCTCGGCGTGACCGCCCTCGAAATGGAGACCGGCGAAGTCACCCTCTTCCATGCCAAGGCGACCGTGTTCGCCACCGGCGGTGCCGGCCGGATCTATCACAGCTCCACGAACGCGTTCATCAATACCGGCGACGGTGTCGGCATGGCTGCGCGCGCCGGCGTGCCGCTGGAAGACATGGAGTTCTGGCAGTTCCACCCGACCGGCGTGGCCGGTGCCGGCGTGCTGATCACCGAGGGCGTGCGCGGCGAAGGCGGCATTCTGCGCAATTCCAGCGGGGAACGCTTCATGGAGCGCTACGCGCCGAACCTCAAGGACCTCGCATCGCGCGACATCGTGTCGCGCGCGATGACCACCGAGATCAACGAGGGACGTGGCTGTGGCCCGGACAAGGATTACGTGCTGCTCGACATCACCCATCTGGCGCCCGAGACCATCATGAAACGCCTGCCGGGCATTCACGAGATCGCGATCCAGTTTGCCGGCGTCGATCCGATCAAGGAGCCGATCCCGGTTGTGCCGACCTGCCACTACCAGATGGGCGGCATTCCGACCAACTACAAGGGACAGGTCGTGGCGCCGAAGGACGGCAACCCGAATGCGCCCGTGGTCGGTTTCTATGCGGCTGGTGAGTGCGCGTGTGCGTCGGTGCATGGTGCGAACCGTCTCGGTACCAACTCGCTGCTCGACCTGCTGGTGTTCGGCAAGTCGGCCGGTGAGACCGTCGTCGAGGACCTGCAGAGCGGCAATCTGAGTCTGCGTCCGCTGCCTGCCGATGCGGCTGACTTCTCGCTGTCCCGAATCGCGCGACTGGAGTCACAGACCGACGGCGAAAGCGTGTTCGACGTGGGTCTGGAGATGCGTCGCACGATGCAGAAACATGCGGGTGTGTTCCGCTTCGACGCGCTGCTGAAGGAAGGCGTGCAGAAGATCTCCGAGGTTGCGGAGCGGGCCAAACGGACCGAGATCAAGGACAAGTCCAAGGTCTGGAATACCGCGCGGGTCGAAGCGCTCGAACTCGACAACCTGATCGAGGTGGCGCGCGCCACTATCGTTTCGGCCGAGGCGCGCAAGGAGTCGCGCGGAGCGCATGTCCGTGACGACGCACCGGATACGGCGGAGTTTCCGAACGGCCGTAACGACAATGAATGGCTCAAGCATACCTTGTGGTACAGCGAGGGCGACCGTCTGGATTACAAACCGGTCAACCTGAACCCGCTGAACGAAGGTACCGAACCGATCGCGCTGGCCAAGCGCACCTACTGATCGTGGGAGATTCATCGACATGACCAAGCGCAGCGTTCAATTCAAAATCTATCGCTACGATCCGGACAAGGACGAGAAGCCATACATGCAGGACATCACCGTCGAGCTGGAGCCTTCCGACAAGAAGCTCCTCGATGTGCTGGTGCGACTGAAGGGTCAGGACGATTCCCTGTCCTTCCGTCGTTCCTGCCGTGAAGGCGTGTGCGGTTCGGACGCGATGAACATCAACGGCAAGAACGGGCTGGCCTGTCTGACGGCGTTGGACGACCTCCCGCAGCCGGTGGTGCTTCGCCCATTGCCGGGGCTGCCCGTCATCCGCGATCTGATCGTGGACATGACCCAGTTCTTCAAGCAGTACCATTCGATCAAGCCCTACCTGGTCAACAACGATCCGGCACCGGAGCGCGAGCGGCTGCAGTCGCCGGAAGATCGCGAGGAACTGAACGGCTTGTACGAGTGCATCCTGTGTGCATGCTGCTCGACCGCCTGCCCGTCGTTCTGGTGGAATCCGGACAAGTTCGTCGGGCCGGCCGGCTTGCTGGCTGCCTATCGGTTCCTGGCCGATACGCGTGACCAGGCGACCACCGAGCGGCTGGACAACCTGGAGGATCCGTATCGGCTGTTCCGCTGCCATTCGATCATGAACTGTGTCGATGTCTGTCCGAAAGGGCTGAACCCGACGCGGGCCATCGGCAAGATCAAGGACATGATGGTGGCGCGGGCGGTATGACGATCGACAGGGGGCGTGTGCGCTGGCAGTGCCGTCGTGCTCTACTCGAGCTCGATCTGGTGTTCACGCGTTTCCTCGAAAGACATTTCGATTCTCTGACCGAGGATCAGTTGGCGGACCTGGACGATCTGCTCGGTGGCGATGACTACGACATCTGGGCCATGGTAAATGGCAGCAAGCCATGCGAAAAGGAACGCTGGAGGGAGATGGTTGCACTGCTGGCCGAGCACTGAGCGCAGGCCGGGACCATTGGAGAGAGAGTTGTTACCACGGAAAAGTAAATAAGGGGTGACCTATGAGTACTGAACGCATCGCAACGCTGACCATCGACGGGAAGTCCGTCGAATTTCCGATCATGGTCGGGACCCATGGAAACGATGTAATCGACATCCGCACCCTGGGGGCAAAAACGGGCCTTTTCACCTACGACTCCGGTTTTCTCTCGACGGCGAGCTGCAAGTCGACGATCGCCTACATCGACGGAGACAAGGGTGAACTGCTGTACCGCGGCTACCCGATCGAACAGCTCGCGGACAAGTGCAACTTCCTGGAAGTCGCTTTTCTGCTGAAGAACGGCGAGCTGCCCAACGCGGAGCAGAAGGTCGCGTTCGAGAACACCATCAAGAACCACACCATGGTGCATGATCAGCTGACCCGCTTCTACAGCGGTTTCCGTCGTGATGCCCACCCGATGGCCATAATGGTCGGTGTGGTCGGCGCGTTGTCTGCCTTCTACCATGACGCGATGGATTTCTCCGATCAGGAACATCGCAACATCTCGATGCACCGGCTGATCGCGAAGCTGCCGACCATCGTCGCTATGGCCTACAAGTACAACACCGGCCAGCCGTTCATGTATCCGCGCAACGATCTGGACTACACCGCCAATTTCATGCACATGATGTTCGGAACCCCTTGCGAGGAGTACAAGCCGAACCCCGTGCTGGTGCGTGCGCTCGACCTGATCTTCACGCTGCACGCGGATCACGAGCAGAACGCGTCGACCTCGACCGTGCGCCTTGCGGGATCCTCGGGTGCCAACCCCTTTGCCTGCATCTCGGCCGGTATCGCGTGCCTGTGGGGCCCGGCGCATGGCGGCGCAAACGAGGCCTGTCTGACCATGCTTGAGCAGATCGGCGACGTGTCGCATGTCGGCGAGTACATCAAGCGTGCCAAGGACAAGAACGACAACTTCAAGCTGATGGGCTTTGGTCACAGGGTCTACAAGAACTTCGACCCGCGCGCCAAGCTGATGGGTAAGGTCTGCGCCGACGTGCTGGGTGAACTGGGTCTCGAGAACGACCGGCTGTTCAAGCTCGCCAAGGAACTGGAGAAGATCGCGCTGGAAGACGAGTACTTCGTCGAGAAGAAGCTCTACCCCAACGTCGACTTCTATTCCGGCATCGTGCAGAAGGCGCTTGGCATCCCGACCTCGATGTTCACCTGCATCTTCGCGCTGGCGCGAACCGTCGGGTGGATCACGCAGTGGGAAGAGATGATCACCGATCCCGAGTACAAGATCGGCCGGCCGCGTCAGTTGTATGTCGGCGCCGCGCGTCGTGACGTGCCGTCGCTGGGCGAGCGCGCATAAGCGTCGATGGACAGAGAGGGGCAACTATCCCGTCCGTAGGAGCCGCGGGATGATCGCGTCGAGCGATCATCCCGCGTTTTGCTTGACGCGTTTCCGGGCAGGCTGGTTTACCGGACAACTCAAAGCTGGAAGTCAGCAGGTGGCACTAACATGATGAAAGAGCAAAGATCCACATCCCTATTGTTCGGCAGTAATGCGCCGTTCGTGGAGGAACTCTACGAGAGCTATCTCGCCGACCCGGGTTCGGTCCCGGATACGTGGCGGGATTATTTCGATTCACTGCAGGCGCAGGCAGGCGCGGCGGTGCGTGACGTCGCTCACAGCCCGGTCATCGAAGCCTTCGCGCAGATGGCCAAACAGGGCAGGGTTCGCACCGTTTCCGCCGGTGAAGACGACAAGCGTCAGGTCAGCACGCTGCAACTGATCAACGCATATCGTTTTCTCGGCAACAGATGGGCCAACCTCGATCCTTTGAAGCGGACCGAGCGCCCCGACATTGCCGAACTTGAGCCATCCTACTACGGTTTCACTGAGACCGACCTGAACAAGAGCTTCAACGTCGGGTCCTTTCATGGCTTCTCGACCGAACACGCGACCTTGCGCGAGATTCTGGAAGCTCTGCGCCAGACCTATTGCGGTTCGATTGGTTCGGAATACATGTACATGTCCGACATCCGGCACAAGCGCTGGATCCAGAGCCGGCTCGAAAGCATTCGTGCCACGCCGCGCTTCTCGGTGGAGATGAAGAAGCGGACCCTGGAACGGGTCACTGCGGCCGAGTCGCTCGAACGCTACCTGCACACCAAGTTCGTCGGCCAGAAGCGGTTCTCGCTCGAAGGCGGCGAGTCGGCGATCGTCGCGATGGACGAAGTGATCCGTGTCGCCGGCAGTCTCGGCGCGCAGGAGATCGTGATCGGCATGGCGCACCGAGGCCGTCTGAACGTGCTGGTGAATACGCTTGGCAAGTCGCCGAGCATGCTGTTCTCCGAGTTCGAGGGCAAGTCGGCCCAGGAACTGTCGTCGGGCGACGTGAAATACCATATGGGTTTCTCCAGCGACGTGATGAGCCCGGGCGGTCCGGTGCATCTGACCCTCTCGTTCAACCCGTCGCACCTCGAGATCATCAACCCGGTGGTCGCGGGTTCCGTCTATGCGCGCCAGGTGCGGCGCGGCGACGAGGCCAAGAAGGAGGTCGTCGGCGTGCTGATTCACGGCGATGCGGCGGTGGCCGGACAGGGCGTGAACCAGGAGATGCTGAACTTCTCCCAGACCCGCGGCTACGGCACCGGCGGCACCGTTCATATCGTGATCAACAACCAGATCGGTTTCACCACGTCCGATCCGAGGGACTATCGTTCTTCGCTTTACTGCACCGACATCTTCAAGATGGTCGAGGCACCGATCTTCCATGTCAACGGTGACGACCCGGAAGCGGTCGCACTGGTGACGGCGCTGGCGGTCGAGTTCCGCAACGAGTTCAAGAAGGACGTCGTCGTCGACATCATCTGCTACCGCAAGCTCGGCCATAACGAGCAGGACGAGCCGATGGTGACCCAGCCACTGATGTACCGCAGCATCGCGAAGCATCCCGGCACGCGCCAGATCTATGCCGATCGTCTGGTCGCCGAGGGTTCCATCGCAGCCGCCGAGCCGGAGAGGATGATCGCCGAGTATCGTGAGCACCTCGATCGTGGCGAACTGCTCTACAACCCGGTGCTGTCGGGACACAGCAGCAAGTACGCGGTCGATTGGTCGCCGTTCCTGAAGCAGCCCTACACGGATGAGGCCGACACGTCGATTCCGATCCAGGAAGCGCGTCGCCTGTCCGAGCGCCTGACGACCCTGCCGGACGATTTCGTGCTGCATTCGCGCGTGAAGAAGATCATCAACGACCGTGCCGCGATGGGCAAGGGCGAACTGCCGCTCGACTGGGGCATGGGTGAAAACCTTGCCTATGCGGCGCTGGTCGCGCAGGGCTATGGTGTGCGTATCTCCGGCGAGGACGTGGGTCGTGGAACCTTCTTCCACCGTCACGCGGTGCTGCACGACCAGCGGCGCGAGAAATGGGACCACGGCATCTACCTGCCGCTGAAGCACATCCAGGAAGGTCAGGGTGAGTTCCACCTGTACGACTCGGTGTTGTCCGAAGAGGCGGTGCTGGCCTTCGAATACGGCTATGCAACGGCGGAACCGAATCAGCTCGTCGTATGGGAAGCGCAGTTCGGTGACTTCGTCAACGGCGCACAGGTCGTTCTCGACCAGTTCATCAGCTCGGGCGAGGCCAAGTGGGGTCGCGTGTGCGGGCTCACGTTGATGCTGCCGCACGGCTTCGAAGGGCAGGGGCCCGAACACTCTTCGGCGCGTCTGGAGCGCATCATCAACAACGCCGCCGAGTTCAATTGGCAGGTCTGCATCCCGACCACGCCGGCGCAGATCTTCCATCTGCTGCGCCGTCAGATGATCCGCAAGGTCCGCAAGCCCCTCGTGATCATCACGCCGAAGTCGCTGCTGCGTCACAAGGAAGCGATCAGTTCGCTCGAAGACCTTGCCCATGGTCGCTTCCAGACCGTCATCCCGGAATACGAGTCGCTCGATCCCAAGAAGGTCAAGCGCGTCGTGCTGTGCCAGGGCAAGATCTACTACGAGTTGCTCGCCTACCGGCGCGAACAGGGGATCACCAACACGGCGCTGGTGCGCCTCGAGCAACTGTATCCATTTCCGGTCGACACCTTCGCGGCCGCGATGGACCAGTTCCCGAACGCGAAGGAAGTGGTGTGGTGTCAGGAAGAGCCGCGCAACCAGGGTGCCTGGTACTGGCTCGCGTCGCGCCAACACCTGATGAACGTGCTCGGTTCCAAGCGCAAGCTGTTGCTGGTCAGCCGGCCTGCCGCAGCGGCACCCGCGGTCGGTTACTACGCAAAGCACAACCAGCAGCAGAAAGAGATCATCGAAAACGCATTCGGTCCGATCCAGGACTGATCCAATCAAGAAAATCTGGATACACGGGGAGAGAATTCCATGCTGATTGAAGTAAAAGTGCCGCAATTGTCCGAGTCTGTGTCCGAAGCCACGCTGGTTTCCTGGCACAAGCAGGAAGGCGACGCGGTCTCGCGCGACGAGAACCTGATCGACATCGAGACCGACAAGGTCGTGCTCGAGACACCGGCCCCGGCCGATGGCGTGCTGGTCAAGATCATCAAGGCCGATGGAGACACGGTGACGTCGGGCGAACTGATCGCGCAGATCGATACCGAAGCCAAGGCCGCGGCCGGTGACGCGAAACCGGCCGAGCCGGTTCCGGCGGTCAAGGCACCGCCGGCCGCCGCTCCGTCGGCTGCCGCGGGCAGTGCCAGTCCGGCCGCCCGCAAGATCCTGGAAGAGAAGGGCGTGGCTGCGTCGGACGTGGCAGGCAGCGGTCGCGGCGGTCGTGTCACGAAGGAAGATGCGGTCGCGGCCTCCGCCCCGGCCAAGGCTGCTGCGGCGCCGGCCGTGGTCGTCAGCGGCGATCGGCCCGAGGAGCGTGTGCCGATGACGCGTCTGCGTGCGCGCATCGCCGAGCGTCTGCTCCAGTCCAAGAACGAGAATGCGATCCTGACGACCTTCAACGAGGTCAACATGGGTCCGATCATGGCGTTGCGCAAGCAGTATGGCGACAAGTTCGAGAAGGCTCATGGCGTGCGTCTGGGTTTCATGGGCTTCTTCGTCAAGGCTGCAGTCGCCGCGCTGAAGAAATTCCCGATCATCAACGCCTCGGTCGACGGGAACGACATCGTGTATCACGGCTACATAGACATCGGCATCGCGGTCGGGTCGCCGCGCGGTCTGGTGGTGCCGATCATTCGCGACGCCGATCAGATGTCGATTGCGGACATCGAGAAGAAGATCGCGGAGTTCGGCGCCAAGGCCAAGGACGGCAAGCTGTCCATGGAAGAACTCACCGGCGGTACCTTCTCGATCTCGAATGGCGGGGTGTTCGGTTCCATGTTGTCGACCCCGATCATCAATCCGCCGCAATCCGCGATCCTCGGCATCCATGCCACCAAGGACCGCCCGGTGGTCGAAAATGGTCAGATCGTGATCCGCCCGATCAACTATCTCGCGATGTCCTATGATCACCGCATCATCGATGGCCGCGAAGCCGTGCTGGGCCTGGTCACGATGAAAGAAGCGCTGGAAGATCCGGCTCGCCTGATTCTCGACGTTTGATGGAGAAATCAATGTCCAAAGAATTCGACGTTCTCGTCGTCGGTGGTGGCCCCGGCGGCTACATCGCGGCGATCCGCGCGGCGCAGCTCGGTTTCAAGACCGCCTGCTGCGAGTCCAATCCATACGCCGACCCCAAGGGTGAGCCCCGTCTCGGCGGGACCTGTCTCAATGTCGGCTGCATCCCGTCCAAGGCCTTGCTGCATACCTCGCACATGTTCGAGGAGGCCGGTCATGCCTTCCCGGATCAGGGCATCACGGTCGGCACACCCAAGATCGATGTCACGAAGATGTTGGGGCGCAAGAACAACATCGTCGACCAGCTCACCGGTGGCATCAAGGGCTTGTTCAAGAAGAACAAGGTCACGCTGATCAATGGCCATGGCAGCTTCGTCGGTCAGAAGGGCGAGGGCTGGGAAGTCAAGGTCGGCGACGAAACCGTGGTCGCCAGGCAGGTCGTCATCGCGACCGGTTCGAAGGCGCGTCACCTGCCGGGCATTCCGGTCGATAACAAGATCGTGTGCGACAACGTCGGGGCCCTCGACCTCGAGGCGGTGCCCAAGAAGCTGGCAGTGATCGGAGCCGGCGTGATCGGTCTGGAGATGGGTTCGGTCTGGCGGCGTCTTGGCGCGGAAGTCACCGTGCTTGAGGCCTTGCCGCAGTTTCTGGCAGCGTGCGACAAGGACGTGGCCAAGGAGGCGCTCAAAATCTTCACCAATCAGGGCCTGGACATCAAGCTCGGGGTGAAGATCGACGAAGTCAAGGCGACGAAGAAGAACGTGTCGATCACCTATACCGACAAGGACGGCGCGGCGCAAAAGCTCGATGCGGATCGGCTGATCGTGTCGGTCGGCCGTATTCCGAACACCGACGGCCTGAACGCGGATGCTGTGGGACTGAAGGTGACCGACCGCGGCATGATCGAGGTCGACGACCACTGCAGAACCAACCTGCCGGGCGTGTGGGCGGTGGGCGACGTCGTCCGGGGCCCGATGCTGGCGCACAAGGCCATGGAAGAGGGCGTGATGGTAGCCGAAGTCATGGCGGGTCAGGCTGGCCACTGCGATTTCAACACGGTGCCATGGGTGATCTACACCAGTCCCGAAATCGCATGGGTCGGCAAGTCCGAGCAGCAGCTCAAGGACGAAGGCGTCGACTTTCGTGCCGGAAAGATCCCGTTTGCGTTCAATGGACGCGCGATGGGCATGGCCGCGCCCGAGGGTTTCGTGAAGATGCTTTCGGATGCCAAGACGGATCGGATCCTCGGGGTGCATATCGTCGGTGCGAACGCGTCGGAGATGATCGCCGAGGCGGTGGTCGCGATGGAATTCGCCGGCAGCAGCGAGGATCTGGCGCGGATCTGCCATGCGCATCCGACCATGTCCGAAGTGGTGCACGAGTCGGGTCTGGCCGTGCTCAAGCGTCCGTTGCACGCCTGATTCGTCCTGTAGTGTCAGGAGGGGTGAGTGACGCGGGCCGACTCGCGCCTCACCCCTTTTTCGATTCCGGCCTGCAGGACGCGGTGACGTCCTGCAATGAGTCTGTAAATCGGTGCGGGGATGCCGTACGATCCGCGTGTTTCGATCCAGTCCTGGTTACGCTGCTGACAGAAGATGCCTCATCGAGTTCTCAACGTCGCCGAGCACGGCATGATCGACGCCTACGAAGCGCAGCTCAAGACGCGCGGGTTCAAGTCCGATCCAGCCCAGCGGGCCGCTGCGCAACGGCTGCAGAACCTGTATACCGACCTGCTCGGGTTCAAGGCAGCGCGTCGCGGCACGCTGCGAAAGCTGTTCACGCGGCCGCAGGTGCCGCGCAGCCTGTACTTCTGGGGCGGCGTGGGCCGGGGCAAGAGTTTCCTGATGGACTGCTTCTTCGACGCGATTCCGTATGTGCGAAAGCGTCGCGTGCATTTCCATGCGTTCATGCAGGAGGTGCATAACGAACTGAGGCTGCTCAAGAACGAGCCCGATCCTCTGCAGAAGGTGGCGGACAAGATCGCGCAGCATACGCGTCTGTTGTGCTTCGACGAGTTTCATGTATCCGACATCGCGGATGCGATGATCCTCGGCCGGCTGCTCGAGGCACTGCTGCAGCGTAACGTGATCTTCGTCATGACATCGAACTACCCGCCGGACGGACTGTACCCGAACGGGCTGCAGCGAATCAATTTCATTCCTACGATCGAACTGATGAAGCGCCGCTTCGATGTCGTCGAGATCGACCATGGCACCGACTATCGCCTGCGTACGCTGGAACAGATCGAGATCTATCTGATCCCGGCCGACGACGTGGCGGCGCGAAAGATGCGCGAGGATTTCCGGCGACTGTCGGCGACCGAACTGGTCGCCGGAACGGTCGAGATACTCGGTCGCTCCCTGCCAGTGGTAGGCCACGCGCCGGGGGTCATCTGGTTCGGTTTCGAGACATTGTGCGGTGGGCCGCGCTCGCAGAACGACTACCTGGAGATCGCGCGGGAACATCACACCGTGCTGCTGTCCGGCGTGCCGAAGATGTCGGCCGGAAACGCGTCCGAGGCCAGACGCTTCACGTGGCTCATCGATGTACTGTACGACCATCGGGTCAAGCTGATCATGAGTGCTGACGTCGAGGCCTACGATCTCTACACCGAGGGGCACAACGCGAACGAGTTCGCGCGCACGGTGAGCCGCCTGATGGAGATGCGCAGTCGCGATTATCTCGCCGAGGCACACCGGGTCGAATGATCGGCGCCCCGGGTTCATGACGACCGTCGAGCAGGCGTTCTCCATCGATGGGCCGCTTGCGCAGGCGATTCCGGGCTTTCGGCCGCGTGCGCAGCAGCTCGACATGGCGGTGCGGATCTCGGACGCGCTCGCGGGCAATCGGGTGCTGGTGGTCGAGGCCGGCACCGGCACGGGCAAGACTTATGCGTACCTGGTACCGGCGCTGCTGGCCGGCGGCAAGGTCATCGTCTCGACCGGGACCCGTACCCTGCAGGATCAGCTGTTCAATCGGGATCTGCCCACGGTCCGGGCGGCGCTCAAGGTGCCGGCATCGATCGCGCTGCTGAAGGGGCGAGCCAATTATGTGTGTCCTTATCATCTTGCGCGCAATGCGCGGGACGGGCGTTTCCAGAGTGCCCAGGATGCGGCCGACCTGCGCGCGATCGGTCGCTTCGCACTGAGTACGTCCACCGGTGACAAGGCCGAATGCGCCGGCGTCCGGGAGGACTCCCCGGCCTGGATCGCGGCGACCTCGACGCGGGACAACTGTCTGGGTCAGGAATGCCCGAACGTCAAGGAATGCTTCGTCCTGGCCGCACGCCGCAGCGCGATGGACGCCGACGTGGTCGTGGTCAATCATCATCTGTTCTTCGCCGACGTGATGTTGCGTGACGAGGGCCTGGGTGAATTGCTGCCCGCGTGCAACGCGGTGATCTTCGACGAGGCCCACCAGTTGCCCGAGACCGCGAGCCTGTTTTTCGGCGAGAGCGTGTCCACCGCCCAGTTGCTCGAACTCGCGCGCGACACGCGTGCCGAGACGCTGGCCGGTGCCGCAGACTGTCGTGCTCTGATCGATGCGACCCGTGCGCTCGAGAAGGGCGTGCGGGACCTGCGCCTGGCCTTCCCGGTCGAGCCGGGAAAGATGTCGCTCGCGCAGGTCGCGGACAGACCCGGGTTCACGCCTGCGCTCGACGCGCTGGAGGTGGAGCTGACCAGGTTCGCCGCGGTGCTGGACACACAGGCCGAACGGTCGGAGGGTCTGGCCAACTGTCTGCGGCGGTGTGCGGAGATCGTCGAGCGGCTGCACCGCTGGCGCGTACCCGGTCCGGACGCGTTCATCCGCTGGGTCGAGGTTTACGCGCAGTCGGTCACGTTGAACGCCACGCCGCTGCATGTCGCGGGCGTGTTCCAGCGTCAGCTGCAGGCGCAGCCGAGGGCATGGGTGTTCACGTCGGCGACGCTCGCGGTTGGAAGCGACTTCCGGCATTACTGCGACGAACTCGGTCTGTCCGGACTCGATCCGCAGGCCGAGACGGCGGTGTGGGGCAGTCCGTTCGACTATGCGATGCAAGCCTTGCTCTACGCACCTCAGCACATGCCGGATCCAAACCATCCGGATTATCTGGACGCGGTCGCGCGCATCACGTTGCCCCTGCTGATCGCCTCACGTGGGCGCGCGTTCGTGCTGTGCACGTCGCTGCGGGCGATGCGTCGGCTCCATGCGCTGGTCTGCGATGGATTGGTCGCGGCGGGCGAACACCTGCCGGTTCTGTTGCAAGGTGAGGGCTCGCGTACCGAGCTGCTCAAGCGGTTCAGAACGCTCGGCAACGCGGTGCTGGTGGCGAGCCAGAGTTTCTGGGAAGGCGTGGATGTGCCGGGTGACGCATTGTCACTGGTGGTCATCGACAAGCTGCCGTTCGCGCCGCCCGATGATCCGGTGCTCGCCGCACGGGTCGAGCACCTGCAGCGTACCGGACACAATCCTTTCATGCATTATCAGTTGCCGCGCGCCGTGATCAGCATGAAGCAGGGTGCAGGCCGATTGATCCGCAGCGAGCTCGACCGCGGCGTGTTGTGCGTGTGCGACCCGCGCATGATCGCCAAGCCCTATGGCAAGGTCGTGTGGCGCAGCCTGCCGCCGATGCGCAGGACGCGCGAGGAGGCGGACGCGGTCGCGTTCCTGCGTGAGTTGTGAGTGACCGCCGACGCGGCGCTCATGCTGTATCCTTTGACATTTGAACCCTGACAGCAGCGTCACATGATCGTTTTCGGCATCGCAGGCTGGTCGGGCGCGGGCAAGACCACGCTGATCGAAAAACTGATTCCCCGCTTTACCGGCCGAGGCCTGAGTGTCTCGGTCATCAAGCATGCCCACCACGGTTTCGATCTCGACAGGCCGGGCAAGGATTCGTTTCGGCATCGCGAGGCGGGTGCGAGTCAGGTGCTGATGCTGTCGTCGCAGCGCTGGGTGCTTATGCATGAGTTGCGCGACGAGGCGGAGCCGGATCTGGACCGTCAGCTGGCGCTGCTCGGGCCTTGCGACATCGTGCTGATCGAAGGTTTCAAGGCCTCACCGGTTCCCAAGGTCGAGGTCCATCGGGTCGCGAACGGCAAGCCGCCCCTGTGGTCCGAGAACCCGAACGTGGTGGCGGTCGCGAGCGCGGACCCGATCGATTGTCCCGTGCCGGTTCTGCCGCTCGATGACGCAGAGCGGATCGCGAGCTTCATCCTCGAATACCGCACTTAGTTGCAACTCAGGACACTGGATCTTCATGAATACCGAGATGCTCTCCTTCGAAGCTGCGTTGGCCGCCTTGCTCGAAAAGGTGCGGCCTGTTCGCGAGATCGCGATGTGCGACACGATGGTCGCGGTCGGCCGGGTGTTGGCCAGCGATCTGCGGTCTCCGATATCGGTGCCGGCCCTGGACACGTCGTCCATGGATGGCTATGCACTGCGGGCCGAGGACGTACCGGCGCCTGGTTGCCGGCTTCCGGTCCGACAGCGCATTCCGGCTGGCAGTGTCGGCCATGCGCACGACGCCGGAACCGCGGCACGCATCTTCACCGGCGCCCCGTTGCCGGCCGGTGCGGACGCGGTGGTGATGCAGGAGCTGTGCGAGTCGCAGGGCGAGGACGTGATCGTGAATCATGTGCCCAGGCCGGGCGAGACCGTGCGTCGCGCCGGCAGCGAGATCGAGGCCAATGCGGTGTTGCTGTCGGCTGGCGTGCGGCTGCGTCCGCAGGAACTCGGTCTGGCCGCGTCGGTGGGCGTCGCGCAGTTGCCCGTGTTGCGCCGGGTCCGGGTCGCGCTGTTCTCCACCGGCAGCGAACTGGTCATGCCGGGTGAGCCGTTGCCGCCCGGCGCGGTGTACAACTCCAACCGTTTTCAGTTGCGTGCGCTGCTCGAGCAACTCGGCTGCGACGTGACCGACCTGGGCATCGTGCCGGATCGGCTGGATGCGACGCGCACCGCGTTGCGCACGGCGGCCGAGGGACACGACCTGATCGTCACCAGTGGCGGCGTTTCGGTCGGCGAAGAGGACCATGTCAAACCCGCGGTCGAGGCCGAGGGTGTGCTCGAGATCTGGAAGATCGCGATGAAGCCCGGGAAACCGCTCGCATACGGACGGGTCGGGGCAGCCGCCTTCATCGGCCTGCCGGGCAATCCGGTGTCCAGTTTCGTCACGTTCCTGATGATGGTCAGACCCTTCATCCTCGCGACCCAGGGCCTGACATCGGTCGCGCCGCAGGCGCTGATGCTCAGAGCCGATTTCGATTGGCCGCGTCCCGACAGGCGCCGGGAATTCCTGCGTGGTCGGCGCAACGGGCAGGGCGGCGTCGAGTTGTTCGGGCACCAGGGGCCCGCAGCGCTGTCTTCAATCGTATGGGCCGACGGGTTGGTGGATGTGCCCCCCGCTACGCCGGTGAGCGCCGGCGAAACGGTACGTTTCATTCCCTACGTCGAACTGATGTGATGAGATCATGACGGTCAAGATTCTTTATTTTGCAGCACTTCGTGACACGCTCGGCCGCGCGGACGAGTCGATCGTGTTGCCTCCCGGGGTCAGCACGGTGGGCGAGTTGCAGGCCTTTCTGGCCGATCGCGGCGACGCCTGGTCGGCGCTGGCGTCGCGACGCAATGTCAGGGCGGCGGTGAATCACCGCATGGTTTTGGCTGGTGATTCGGTCACGCCGGGTGACGAAATCGCATTCTTCCCACCGGTCACCGGAGGTTGAACGATGTCGGTGAGTGTTCAGCAGCAGGATTTCGACATCGGCGCAGAGACCATCGCCTTGTCGTCCGGTCACCCGGGAGTCGGTGCGGTGGCCACCTTCACCGGAGTGGTGCGATGCGCCAACGACGGGGCGGCGGTTTCGGCGATGACGCTGGAGCATTATCCGGGCATGACCGAGAAGGCGCTCGAAGACATCGTGGTCGAAGCGCGCTCGCGCTGGTCGCTCGAACAGGTCAGGGTCATCCATCGGATCGGGCGGCTCGAGCCGGGGGAGCGTATCGTGTTCGTCGGCGTGTCGAGCGCACATCGTGGCGAGGCTTTTGCCGCATGTGAGTTCATCATGGATTACCTGAAGACGCGCGCACCGTTCTGGAAGCTCGAAGACACGCCCGACGGCTCGCGCTGGGTCGAGGCGCGCGCGAGCGACGATGGCGCAGCCGATCGCTGGGACGACGAGGGCGTGCGCCGCTGACCCGTGAAATGAAGAACGGCGCCGAAGCGCCGTTCTGGATCCCGCGACCGGTCCCGCTTATTTCCTGCCCTTGGGCCCGCCGCTGTTCGACGTGAGCTGATTGAACATCTGAAAGGCCTCGGTCGAGGCACGCGTCATCTGTTCGAAGGCGCTCCGGGTGGTGTCCATCGCCGTCTGGATCGCGGTCATCGCGTTCTGATCGGTGATCGGCATGCCCTGAAACATCTTCTGCATCGCTTCGAACACATCCTGCCCGCCGCTCGACAGCTGCTGACCGACCAGCTTGCCGACCTCGGTCTGCGTGCGGCTGGTGAGTTCGGCCATCTCCCGCGCGCAAGCAAGCATCTTCTCGGTCGAGGACTGTGCGAACTGGGTACGCAATTCGAGGATCGCCTTGGGATCCTTGGCAGCGCTGAGCGCCTTGGCGTTATTCACGCCTTCCTCGAACAGACTCTTCGCGGTCGCGACCTGCAACTCCATGATGCGCTGGGAATTCTCGATCGACATCTGCGCAAGCCGCATCGCCGCCTCGAGATTCTTCTTCTGAAGTTCGTTGAACTGCTCCGGTTTCATCGTTGCCATCGGTTTCCCCTCTCTCAAACGGGTTCGGACTTCGAGTGAGGCGTTCCAGACCGGCCGTCTTGACCCGAATGCGACGGCTTGACCGTTCGACCGATTGTCGTGCGACTGCCTCGCCTTCAACATAGCACAAGCCCATGCTCTTTTGTCCGGTTTGGAACCGATCGAATGCACAGCGCGTGCTCCACACCGGGACCGACCTCGCCCGCCATCTAAGGCGGTGACCGCAGGGTTTGCCTGACAGCTGTTGACATTGACCGCGATGACCCCATCTGCGATGCAGTTCAGCTTACTCAAAGGAAGGCCCCATGCGCTTCGACAAACTCACGACACGCTTCCAGCAGACCTTCGCCGATGCACAGAGCATCGCGGTCGGTCACGACAACCAGTTCATCGAACCGCAGCATCTGCTTGCGGCGATGCTCGACCAGGATGACGGCGGCACGGTGTCGCTGCTGCAGCGCGCCGGCGTGAACGTGCCGCCGGTCAGATCCGCGCTGAAGGCGGCGATCGAGCGTCTGCCCAAGGTGCAAGGGCATGGTGGCGAGGTCCAGGTCGGTCGCGACCTGAGCAATCTGCTCAATCTGACCGACAAGGAAGCCCAGAAGCGGGGCGATCAGTTCATCGCCAGCGAACTGTTTCTGCTCGCGTTGGCCGACGACAAGGGCGAGACCGGTCGTCTGCTGCGCGAGCACGGGCTGACCCGTCGCGCGCTCGAGGCCGCGATCGACGCGGTCCGGGGTGGCCAGAACGTGGGCAGCCAGGAGGCGGAAGGGCAGCGCGAGTCGCTGAAGAAGTATTGCCTGGATCTGACCGAGCGCGCACGCGCGGGCAAGCTCGATCCGGTCATCGGACGGGATGACGAGATCCGCCGTGCGATCCAGATTCTGCAGCGTCGCACCAAGAACAACCCGGTGCTGATCGGAGAGCCCGGCGTGGGCAAGACCGCGATCGTCGAGGGTCTGGCCCAGCGCATCGTCAATGGCGAGGTGCCCGAGACGCTCAAGGGCAAGAAGGTGCTGTCGCTCGACATGGCGTCACTGCTCGCCGGGGCCAAGTACCGCGGCGAATTCGAGGAACGGCTCAAGGCCGTGCTGAAGGAGATCGCGCAGGAAGAAGGGCAGATCATCGTATTCATCGACGAGCTGCATACGATGGTCGGTGCGGGCAAGGCAGAAGGTGCGATCGATGCTGGCAACATGCTCAAACCGGCGCTGGCGCGCGGCGAGTTGCATTGTATCGGTGCGACCACGCTGGACGAATATCGCAAGTACATCGAAAAGGACGCCGCGCTGGAGCGCCGTTTCCAGAAGGTGCTGATCGATGAGCCGAGTGTCGAATCGACGATCGCGATCCTGCGCGGGCTGCAGGAGAAGTACGAGATCCACCATGGCGTGGAGATCACCGATCCGGCCATCGTGGCCGCGGCCGAGCTGTCGCATCGCTACATCACCGACCGCTTCCTGCCGGACAAGGCAATCGACCTGATCGATGAAGCCGCGGCGCGCATCAAGATGGAGATCGATTCCAAGCCGGAGGTCATGGACAAGCTCGACCGTCGCATGATCCAGCTCAAGATCGAGCGCGAGGCGGTCAAGAAGGAAAAGGACGAGGCCTCGCAGAAGCGACTGCAGCTGATCGAGGAGGAACTGGCGAAGCTCGCCCGCGAGTACAACGATCTGGAGGAAATCTGGAAGGCCGAAAAGGCCAAGGTCGAAGGTTCGGCCCACATCAAGGAAGAGATCGATCGATTGCGCGCCCAGATGGCCGAGATGCAGCGCAAGGGCCAGTACGACAAGCTGGCCGAACTGCAGTATGGCCGTTTGCCGCAACTCGAGGCGCAGCTGAAGGCGGCCGAGCAGGTCGGCGACGACGCTCAGCCGAACAAGCTGTTGCGCACCCAGGTCGGCGCCGAGGAAATCGCCGAGGTCGTGTCGCGCGCGACCGGCATTCCGGTGTCGAAGATGATGCAGGGCGAGCGCGAGAAACTGTTGAAGATGGAGCAGCGCCTGCACAATCGCGTGGTCGGTCAGGACGAGGCGGTGCGGCTGGTGTCCGATGCGATCCGCCGTTCGCGGGCCGGCCTGTCGGATGAGAACCGTCCGTACGGCTCGTTCCTGTTCCTCGGGCCGACCGGGGTCGGCAAGACCGAGTTGTGCAAGGCGCTCGCGGAGTTCCTGTTCGATTCGGAGGAGCATCTGATCCGTATCGACATGAGCGAATTCATGGAGAAACACTCGGTCGCACGCCTGATCGGCGCGCCTCCGGGCTATGTCGGTTACGAGGAGGGCGGCTATCTGACCGAGCAGGTGCGGCGCAAGCCCTACAGCGTGATTTTGTTCGACGAGGTCGAGAAGGCGCATCCGGACGTGTTCAACGTGCTGCTGCAGGTGCTCGACGACGGCCGCATGACCGACGGGCAGGGACGCACGGTGGACTTCAAGAACACCGTGATCGTGATGACCTCCAACCTCGGCAGCCAGATGATCCAGCAGATGGCGGGCGACGACTATGGCGTGATCAAGCTCGCGGTGATGGCCGAGGTGAAGAGCTTCTTCCGGCCCGAGTTCATCAACCGGATCGACGAACTGGTCGTGTTCCATGCGCTCGATCAGAAGCACATCGCCGGCATCGCGCGCATCCAGCTCAAGTATCTGGAACAGCGTCTGGCGCGGCTGGAGATGACGCTGGACGTGGATGAGGAAGCGCTCGCCGAGCTCGCCGAGGCGGGCTTCGATCCGGTGTTCGGAGCGCGTCCGCTCAAGCGCGCGATCCAGGAGCGGATCGAGAATCCGCTGGCGACCGCGATCCTGGAAGGTCAGTTTGGCGCGAAGGACAGGATCCGGGCCGAGGTGCGCAACCGCAAGTTCGTGTTCACCAAGGTCACCACAGGCTGACCCATCCCCCTCCTGGCCTCCCCCTTGAAGGGGGAGGAAATCGGACGGGGCGATGCGGTCAGACGGTCGAGCCGGGCGGTAAGCGCTGCTCGAAGTCCGCGACCGAAAGCGGTCGGGAGAACAGATAACCTTGCATGATCCGGCAGCCGCGCGCTTCCAGATAAGCTCGTTGAGCCTCGGTTTCGACGCCTTCGGCGACGACTTCGATGCCCAGATCCCGCGCCATCGACAGAGCCGCCGAAGCGATCGCGGCGTCCTCCCCGACCGGGATGAAGCGGTCCGGCATCTTGCCTGCGACCGTCGCCGCGTCGTCGGCGCGATTCAGGCGGGGCAGCAGCGCGGCGGTCACGTCCTGCACGGTGCCGCGTGACGCGCGGTGCGATGGGCATCGCGCGATTATAGGATGACGTTCTCGTGATTCGGGCGAAGGCCCTTTGCTGTCCGCGGAAAAGATCCTGGATCGGGTGCGGGGGATGACGGCTGGGCTTGCAAGCTGCGGTTGGCCAGCGCGACGACTCAATGCGATAATGCGCGGCTACGCGTCGGCAACACGGCAAGCGCGTCCACTGGCAGGCTTTTACGGAAGACAAGATGTTCGAGGCAGTCCGCAAAAACAAGCGCATTTCGCAGGTGATTCTCGCGATCATCATCGTGCCCTTCGCCTTCTTCGGCATGGACGCATACTTTTCCGAATCGCCAGGCGGCGGAGAGGTGGCCTCGGTCGGCGGCTCGAAGATCACCGTCGTCGATTTCGACCGCGCTCTGCGCGAGCAGCAGGACAGGCTGCGCGAGGCGACCGGGGGCCAGTTCGATCGGGCCCTGTTCGAATCGGAGGCCTTTCGCCGGTCCGTGCTGAACGGTCTGATCAACCAGCGCCTGCTGTCGATGCATGCGATCGACAATCGCATGGTGGTGACCTCGTCGCAGTTGCAGGAGACGATCCTGTCCTTGCCTGCGTTTCAGGAGGACGGCCGCTTCTCGCTCGAGCGCTACGAGCGCGCGCTACGTGCGCAGGGCATGTCTCCGGCCATGTTCGAGGCGAGCCTGGCACAGGACATGCGCGTGCAACAGATCGCGCAGGCCGTCGGCGAGACCGCGTTCACCGGGAGTGCGCCGGTCCGGCGCTTCGTCCAGGCTCAGCTCGAGGAGCGCGAGATCCGTGACATCCCGATTCCCGTGCAGCGCTTCATCACCGAAGCGCGCCTGGAAGACGGCGCAGCGCGGGCCTTCTACGAGGCCAATCCCGCCCAGTTCGAACGCGCACCGCGCCTGCGTGCGGAGTACCTGGTGCTCGACGAAGCGGCCGTGCGCGCAGGGCTGAGCATTCCGGACGAGCAGATCGAGCAGTTCTATGCGGCGAACCAGGATCAGTTCGGCATGCCGGAAGAGAGAAGGGCACGGCACATCCTGATCCAGGTGGGTGCCGACGCGACCGCTGCGGAAGTCGAGCAGGCGCGCGCGCGCGCCGAGGCCATCGTAGCGAAACTGCGTGACGATCCAGCCCGGTTCGAGGCACTGGCCCGGTCCGAGTCGCAGGATCCGGGCTCGGCGGCGGTCGGCGGCGATCTCGGTTTCTTCGGCCGGGGCATGATGGTCGCGCCTTTCGAAGATACGGTGTTCGGTCAGCAGGTCGGGGAGATCAGCAATCCGGTGCGCACCGACTTCGGTTTCCACATCATCGAGGTCACCGCGATCAATCCGGACACGATTCGCCCGTTGGCCGAAGTGCGTGAGGAGATCGTCGCCGAGCTCGTCCGCCAGGAGGTGGCGCGCCAGTTCGGTCTGCTGGCCGAGCAGTTTGCAAACACGGTGTATGAGCAGCCGGACAGCCTGCAGCCCGCGGCCGAGTTGATGGGCCTCGAGATCCGTGCGACCGACTGGATCGATCGTGACAGCGGCAGCGTCGGCGGCTTTCGCGACGAGCGACTGCTGAACGCGCTGTTCTCGGCAGACGCGCACGAGGGACGCGAGAATATCGAGGCGATCGAAGTCGATCGCGGCACCCTGTTATCGGCTCGGGTCGTCGAGTACGAGGACGCGCAGCGTCTTGCTTTCGAGGAAGTGCGCGAGACCATCGAGGAGCAGCTTCGTGCGCAGGAGGCGGCACGACTGACGCGCGAACACGGAGAGGCGCTTCTCGCGCGCGTGAGCGCCGGCGAGGCGCCTGACGAAGAATGGAGCACGATTCGTCGCGTCCAACGCGCCAATCCGACGCTGCCGGGTGTCGCGATGCAGGCCGTTTTCGGCGTGGCGGCGGATGCGCTGCCCGCGCACGTGGGCGTCGCGATGCCCGACGGCGGCTACGCGCTATACAGGGTGGAGTCGGTCGATCGACCCGAACTGGCCGACGACGATGCGCGTCTTGCGCCGATGGTTGGACAGTACGAGCGCCTGATGGCTCAGAAGGACTTCAACGCCTTCCTCGCGTCACTGCGCGATCGCTACCCGGTCGAGATCCGCGCCACGGCGTTGCGCACCGAGTAAGGCCTGACAGGTTCGAGGCCCGCGCAATCTCGGGCCCCGTGGCGCTCAACCCTGTTCCGGGTTGCCCAGGGCGGTGGTGTTGAAACCGCAATCGACGTACATGATTTCGCCGGTCACGCCACTGGCGAGATCCGAGCACAGGAATGCGGCGACATTGCCGACTTCCTCGATCGTGACGTTGCGCCGCAGCGGCGCGTTGTGTTCGTTGAACGATAGCAGCTTGCCGAAGCTGCCGATGCCGGACGCCGCCACGGTCTTGATCGGACCGGCCGAGATCGCATTGACGCGCGTGCCTTCCGGCCCCAGGCACACCGCGAGGTAGCGGACCGAGGCTTCCAGGCTGGCCTTGGCCAGACCCATGATGTTGTAATTGGGCATGGTGCGCACCGCGCCCAGATAGGACAGCGTCAGCAATGTACCGTTGCGCCCCTTGAGCAGCGGCCGGGCTGCCTTGGCCATCAGCGGAAAGCTGGCTGCGCTGATCTCCTGCGAGATGCGGAAGGCCTCACGCGAAAATCCGTCGAGGAAATCGCCTTCGAGCGCATCGGTGGGTGCATAGGCGATCGAGTGGACCAGGCCATCGAGCCCGTCCCAGGCTTGGCCGAGCTGCGAAAACAGCGACTCGATCTGCTCGTCGTCCTGCACATCGCAAGCGAATATGAGCGTACTGTCGAACTTGGCCGCCATCTTGGCGACACGGTCCTTGAAACGCTCGTTCTGGTAGGTAAACGCGAGTTCCGCGCCTTCACGATGCATCGCCTTGGCGATGCCGAAGGAGATCGACCGGTTGCTCAACAGACCGGTGACCAGGATGCGTTTTCCTGCAAGCATGCCCATATCGATATTGCTCCATCCTTTCGGTCGCCGGATTATAGCCGAAGCATTCCCGGCCGTTCATCGGCACGGAGCGGGCGCCGACCCTGCCGCTGCAGCGGCGTCCACCCGTTCTCGAACCAAACGTCTGCGGGCCCGTCTGAAGACGGGTCTGCCAAGCCTTCCTTCAAGAGTCCCGATGACACCCTTTCGCTTCGACAATCGCTTCGTCCGCGAGCTGCCCGCCGACCCCCACGATTCGCCGCAGGTGCGCCAGGTCCACGGCGCATGCTATTCGCGGGTGATGCCGACGCCGGTGCGGAAACCTCGACTGCTGGCGTGGTCGCGCGAGGTCGCCGCGTCACTCGACCTGACCGAGCAGGATGTGATGACGCCCGCGTTTGCCGAGCTGTTCGCCGGAAACGCACTCGCCCCCGGCATGGAGCCCTATGCCGCCTGCTATGGAGGACATCAGTTCGGCCGGTGGGCGGGGCAACTCGGGGACGGGCGCGCGATCACGCTGGGTGAAGCGATCAACGGCCGTGGCGAACGCCTCGAACTGCAGCTCAAGGGTGCGGGGCCGACGCCGTATTCGCGTCGAGCGGACGGGCGGGCGGTGCTGCGCTCGTCGATCCGGGAGTTTCTGTGCAGCGAGGCGATGCATCATCTGGGGGTCCCGACCACGCGCGCGTTATCCGTCGTGACGACCGGCGAAGGGGTCCTGCGCGACATGTTCTACGATGGCAATCCGCGCCTGGAACCGGGTGCGGTCGTGTGTCGGGTGGCGCCGTCCTTCATCCGCTTCGGCAACTTCGAGATTTTCGCGTCGCGCGGCGAGACCGGATTGCTGGAGCGGCTGGTGGACTTCACGATAGCACGCGATTTTCCGGATATCGTCGGCGGCCTGGAATCAAGGCGCGCGGACTGGTTTCGTACCGTGTGCGAGCGTACCGCGACACTGGTTGCGCACTGGATGCGGGTGGGTTTCGTGCATGGCGTGATGAACACCGACAACATGTCGATTCTCGGCCTGACCATAGACTACGGGCCTTACGGCTGGATCGACGACTTCGATCTGGACTGGACGCCGAATACCACCGATGCCGGCGGACGTCGCTACCGCTTCGGACATCAGGCCAGAGTCGCGCACTGGAATCTGCTGCAACTCGCCAATGCGCTCTATTCATCGTTCGACGCGACCGAACCCCTGCAGGCCGGTCTCGACCGCTTCGTGTCCGCGTACGACGATGCCAGTCGCCGCATGAATGCCGACAAGCTCGGTCTGATCGGGTTCGACGACGAGGATGCCGTAGCGGTCGAACGGCTGCACCGGCTGATGGCCCAGGCCGAACTGGACATGACGATCTTCTTTCGAGCGCTGGCCACGCTGGACCTCGACGCTCCGTCGGTCGGGCACTTTCGTGACGCGTGCTACTCCGAGGCCCGGATGGTCGAGCATCGCGAGGCGCTGGACGACTGGCTCAGGCAATATGCGCTGCGCGTGCGCCGGGATGGCCGGCCGGGTCCGGTGCGCAGGGCGGCGATGAATGCGGTCAATCCCCGCTTCGTGCTGCGCAACTACCTGGCGCAGCAGGCGATTGATGCCGCGGAGGAGGGGGATGACGGGCCGGTGGCCGAGTTGCTCGACGTGATGCGCCAGCCCTACGACGAACAGCCCGGTCGGGAGCTGTACGCCGCAAAGCGCCCGGACTGGGCGCGCAACCGGGCCGGCTGTTCGATGCTGTCTTGCAGTTCCTGAGGCTGGACGCCGAGGCTCAGCCGAACGGCGCGATGCCGAACAGCATCGCGTGCAGATAGCGCGCAAACAAGAACCACAGGACCAGACCGACGGTGATCGCGATCGCGTCCTTCGCGATCGCACCCTGGCGTGGTGCCGCACCCTGCAGACGGTCGCGCCTGCGCGCATTCGTGAAACTCGTGACCGCCCAGGCGAGGAAGGCGCCGAACAACAGTATGTCGGCGAGCGTGCCGTTCGCGATCAGATGGGCGAACGCCCACAGTTTGACACCCGCGACCATCGGGTGGCCCAGTTTCGCCTTGATCTGCGTGCCCGGCACGTAGGTTGCAGCCAGCAGGATGAAGGCGGGGATGGTCAGCAGCGCGGCGAGATGCCGGGTCCATGTCGGCGGGAACCACAGATGGACCGGATCCAGGCGCGCCTGTCCATAGCCCCACACGATCAGCACGAGCCCGATGACCGACACGATGGAATACGCGATCTTCCACTTGATCTCGCCATAACGCGCGATGTGGTGCGTGCGGCCTTCCTCGGCGAAGATCCGGATCGAGTGCGTGCCGAGAAAAAGAAAGAGTCCGATGATCAGGGTTGTCATGGGGGCTTCTCCGTTGTTTGGGCCGTCCGTGGTCGCGCGCGTGCGGCGCGGCGCGAAGGAAAGACAGGCTGATCGCCGGGGTGTTCCTCGCCGCCCGGTTCCGCTCGTTCGATGATGAGGTTTCGTGGGCGGATGCCGGTCCGTGTCGGTCAGGTCTTGACCCGCATCAGTCGGGCCTTGTCCCGCTCCCAGTCGCGTTTCTTCTCGTCCTCGCGCTTGTCATATTGCTTCTTGCCCTTGGCCAGGCCGATGGTCGCCTTGACCCGCCCCTTGACGTAATGCAGGTCCAGCGGCACCAGCGTGAAACCGGCGCGTTCCACCTTGCCGATGAGCTTCGCGATCTCGCGGGCGTGCAGCAGCAGCTTGCGGGTCCGGACCGGATCGGCATGAACATGGGTCGACGCGCTGGTCAGCGGCGTGATGTGCATGCCCAGGATGTAAAGCTCGGCGTCGCGAATGATGACGTAGGATTCCTTGATGTTCGCGCGGCCGGCGCGAATGGCCTTGACTTCCCAGCCTTCGAGCGCGAGTCCGGCCTCGTAGGTGTCCTCGACGAAATAATCATGGAAGGCCTTGCGGTTGTCGATAATGCTCATGAGTTTCGGTGTTTCCTGACGCCTTGGGTCCGGGCGGGTGTGGCTTGCGGTAGAATCCGGAAGTTTATCAGCTGGATGTCGCGATCGACCCGCTCATGGCCGAAGTCAAAAAAATCGTATTGATCGAGTTCACGCCGGCGCAGATGTTCGAGCTTGTCGACCGCTGCGAGGAGTATCAGCAGTTTCTGCCGTGGTGTGGGGGTGCCGATCTGCTGGAGCGCACCGACACCGTAACGGTGGCGACGATCCACATCAATTATCACGGCATCAAGGCCAACTTCACCACCGAGAATACAAAGCTCTATCCACTCGAGATGCATATCCGTCTCAAGGAGGGGCCGTTCCGGCATCTCGATGGCAACTGGTTGTTCACGCCGCTCGGGGACACCGCGTGCAAGATCGAATTCAATCTGCACTATCAGTTCGCGAACAGACTCCTCGAGAAGGCGCTGGGGCCGGTGTTCAACCATATCGCGAACACCTTCGTCGATTCCTTCGTGAAGCGTGCCGAGCAGGTGTATCGCAAGGCCTGAGTCGGGATGTGGGCCGCAATGCTGCGCGGGAGGTGTGAGATATGAGCAGCGACATGATCAATGTCGAGGTGACCTATGCGTTGCCGCACCGGCACGAACTGGTCAAGGTGCTCGTGCCTGAAGGCGCGACCGTCGAGGATGCGATCCAGGCGTCCGGCCTGTTGCGGCGTCACGCGGACATCGATCTTGCCGATCGGAACAAGGTGGGCATCTTCGGCAAGCTGTGCAGGCTCGATACTGGGTTGCGGGACCGGGACCGGGTCGAGATCTACCGGCCGCTGATCGCCGATCCGAAGGCCGTCCGCAAGAAGCGGGCCGAAGAGGGCAAGGTCATGAAGAAGGGGGGCGGGGATGCCGGGGAGGGCTGAGCGCCGCCGTCACGTCGGCCTGCGAACCCGCGCTTCGGCGGTCGGCAGAGGACGATCTGACCTTCATGCGGTGGAGCGGGCAGCACCCCGATGATGAAAGCCGTGCCGGGTGCCCCCTCACCCCCGAACCCTCTCCCCGAGAGGCGAGCGGAGCGCACAGAGCCGCTACGCGTCTTTCACCTTAAGGGCAGTTCTGGGCGATGAAGGCCCGCGTCTTCGCGGTCTCTTCCGCACGCGCAGCCCCGTCGAGAATCTCCTGCTCGCCGCGCTCGTTCAGCCGCGCCAGAGGCCGGGACGACTCGAGGTTCGCGAGCTGAGACGTCGCCTGTTCGCAAAGGCGCTGGCGTTCCGCTTCTCTGGCCTGATCGGTGTCGGCCTGCGTGCGCGCCTGCTGACTCTGGGCGCGTCGCTCGCGAAACCCGGCCTCGCGCTCCTCCCAGGTCGCGGGCGGAGGCGGCGGTTCGGCTTCGCTCGCCGACCGGCTGCGGATCACGTGCGCATCGACGCCCGGTGGCGGCCGATCCGAGTAGTTCGGGCGGCCCTGCGCATCGCGCCATTCATACACCTGCGCCTGGCAGGGAAGGGCGACCGTGAGGATTCCCAGCAAAATCAGCCATGAAGCGCGCATGCGGCATCTCCCGCCCTGTCAGACTGCTTACATGCAGTTCGGGCCCTCTGTATAATACGGATTTGGTCGAAAGGAAAAAAGCCATGCGCGTGATTCAGAAGGCGCTGACGTTCGACGACGTCCTTCTCATCCCGGCTCATTCAACCGTCCTGCCGCGCGATGTAAGCCTCAGGACGCAGCTGACCCGCAACATCCGCATCAACATTCCACTCGTCTCGGCCGCCATGGACACCGTGACCGAGTCGAAACTCGCGATCGCGCTGGCACAGGAAGGCGGGCTGGGCATCATTCACAAGAATCTGCCGGTCAAGTCACAGGCTGCCGAAGTGGCCCGGGTCAAGCGCTTCGAGACCGGCGTACTGAAGGATCCGATCACCATACCGCCGACGATGAGCGTGCGCGAAGTGATCGCGCTGACCCGCCAGCACCGCTTTTCCGGCCTGCCGGTGGTCGAAGCCGGCAGGGTCGTCGGCATCGTGACCAATCGTGACCTGCGTTTCGAGACCAATCTCGACCAGCCCGTGTCGGGGATCATGACGCCGGCCGAGCGCATGGTGACGGTCAGGGAGGGCGGCAGTCTGGAAGAGGCGCGTCATCTGATGCACAAGCATCGTCTCGAGCGGGTGCTGGTCATCAATGACGCGTGGGAATTGCGCGGGCTGATCACGGTCAAGGACATGCTGAAGTCGACCGAACACCCTATAGCGGCCAAGGACGAACTGGGCCGGCTGCGCGTAGGGGCGGCGATCGGGGTGGGTGCCGGCACCGAGGAACGTACGCAGGCCCTGGTCGAGGCCGGGGTCGATGTCATCGTGGTCGACACTGCGCACGGTCACTCGCAGGGGGTCATCGAGCGCGTGCGCTGGGTCAAGAAGCACTTTTCCCATGTCGAGGTCATTGCGGGCAACATCGCCACCGGCGACGCGGCGCGCGCGCTGGTCGATGCCGGCGCGGATGCGGTCAAGGTCGGGATCGGTCCGGGCTCGATCTGCACCACCCGCATCGTCGCCGGGGTCGGCATGCCGCAGGTGACTGCGATCGACAACGTGTCCACCGCGCTGACAGGGTCCGGCGTGCCGATGATCGCCGATGGCGGCATTCGCTTCTCGGGCGACATCTCCAAGGCGATCGCGGCCGGTGCGAACGCCGTCATGCTCGGTGGACTGTTCGCTGGCACCGAGGAAGCGCCGGGCGAGACCGTGCTGTTCCAGGGCCGATCGTACAAGTCCTACCGCGGCATGGGTTCGTTGGGGGCGATGCAGCAGGGCGCGGCCGATCGTTACTTCCAGGAGGCCGACAGCGCGGCGGACAAACTCGTGCCCGAGGGCATCGAAGGGCGGGTGCCCTACAAGGGGCCGGTATCGGCGGTGATCCACCAGCTGATGGGGGGGCTGCGCGCGTCGATGGGCTACGTCGGCTGCGACGGCATCGAGGCGATGCGCGCCAACGCCCGTTTCGTCGAGATCACGTCGGCCGGCATCCGCGAGTCGCATGTGCACGACGTCCAGATCACGAAGGAAGCACCGAACTATCACGTGGACTGAACCGCTTCCGCGGTTTTCGGGGCGGCTCCGGCCGCCCTTGTCTTTTGATGCGAGAACATCATGTCCCACCAGAAAATCCTGATCCTGGACTTCGGTTCGCAGGTGTCCCAGCTGATCGCGCGCCGGGTGCGTGAGCAGCAGGTCTATTGCGAGCTGCACCCTTTCGACGTGTCCGATGAATTCGTGCGTGGCTTCGCGGCGGACGGCATCATCCTGTCTGGCGGTCCGAATTCGGTCTACCAGGCGCAGGACTGGCGCGCGCCGCAGGCGGCGTTCGACCTGGGTGTGCCGGTGCTGGGCATCTGCTACGGCATGCAGACCATGGCCTCCCAGCTCGGCGGGTCGGTCGAGAGTTCAAGCAAACGCGAGTTCGGCTACGCCGAGATGCGCGCGCGCGGGCATTCGCGGCTGTTCGACGGCATTCAGGATCGCAGCAACGACCAGGGGCACGGACTCCTGGACGTGTGGATGAGCCACGGCGACAAGGTCACCGGCCTGCCGCCGGGCTTCAAGGTCATCGGCAGCAACGCGTCGACGCCGATCGCGGCGATGGCCGACGAGGACCGCGGATTCTACGGCGTGCAGTTCCACCCGGAAGTCACGCACACGATCAAGGGCAAGGAGATCATCGCCCGCTTCGTGCATGACATCTGTGGCTGCAGCCGCGACTGGAACATGCCCGACTACGTGTCCGAGGCGGTCGAGCGTATCCGCGCCCAGGTCGGATCCGACGATGTGATCCTAGGCCTTTCGGGCGGCGTCGATTCGTCGGTGGCTGCGGCGCTGATCCACCGCGCGATCGGCGACCAGCTGACCTGCGTGTTCGTCGACAACGGCCTGCTGCGGCTCAACGAAGCCGAACAGGTGATGTCGACTTTCGCGCGTTCGCTCGGCGTGAAGGTCATCCACGTCGACGCGACCGAGCAGTTCATGGGGCATCTGAAGGGTGTGGCCGATCCGGAGGCCAAGCGCAAGATCATCGGCCGCGAGTTCGTCGAGGTCTTCCAGGCCGAGGCCGCGAAATTGCCCAATGCAAAGTGGCTCGCGCAGGGCACGATCTACCCCGACGTGATCGAGTCGGCCGGCGGCAAGACCAAGAAGGCGCACACGATCAAGAGCCATCACAACGTCGGTGGGCTACCCGAGACGCTGAACCTGAAACTGCTCGAACCCCTGCGCGAGCTGTTCAAGGACGAAGTGCGCGAACTCGGCGTCGCGCTCGGCCTGCCGCACGACATGGTCTACCGCCATCCCTTCCCCGGCCCCGGGCTGGGGGTGCGGATCCTGGGGGAGGTCAGCCGAAAATTCGCCGACATCCTGCGCCAGGCCGATGCGATCTTCATCGACGAGCTGCGCGCTGCCGACTGGTACGACAAGACCAGCCAGGCCTTCGCGGTGTTCCTGCCGGTCAAGAGCGTCGGCGTGATGGGTGATGGCCGCACCTATGAATACGTCGTCGCGCTGCGCGCGGTGCAGACCCAGGACTTCATGACCGCCCACTGGGCCGAACTGCCGCACAGCCTGCTCGGCAAGGTCAGCAACCGCATCATCAACGAAGTGCGTGGCGTGAACCGGGTCGTCTACGACATTTCGGGCAAGCCGCCGGCGACGATCGAGTGGGAATAGGGGTTGTTTCGCGAACGATCGGGGTCCGTCGAGATCTATCGCCAAGTACGAGCTACGAGCCGAGATGTGGGGTTGACGACGGCGCAGAGTCCGGATGTCAACGAGCTTGGACCCTGACGGCCCCTTTGGGTTGCGGTATCTGCCACTTCGATGGGCTATCAACGCTCCCTGCACGACTGACGTCCTCAAGTGCTCAAGCTGTCCAACGGAAGGGGGCAACCCCAGGTCATGCGCTCGGTTTCAATTTGAACAGGAATTTCGATGCTCTACGTATCCCTCAAGGCTGTCCATCTGCTGTCCATTATCGTGTGGATCGGCGGCATGGTGTTTTCGCACTTCTTCCTGCGCCCCGCCGTCGCTCCGCTCGAACCCGCGCTGCGGCTGCGACTGATGCACGATGTGCTCGGCCGCTTCTTCCAGGCGGTACTTGCAGCCTCGTTGCTGACGCTGGCCACCGGTGTGTGGATGCTGGGTCGCGTTGCCAGGCAGGTGGTGCAATCCGGTGGCAGTTTCGAGATGCCACTGGCCTGGACCATCATGGCGGTGCTTGGCGTCGCGATGGTTGCGATCTTTGCGCACATCCGATTCGTTCTCTACAGGAGATTCGGCCGTTCCGTGGCTGCTGCCGACTGGAGCGCCGGTGCTGCGGCCCTGGCACAGATCCGCAACTGGGTCGCGATCAACCTCGGCCTCGGCGTGTTCGTATTGCTCGTGATGCTGCTGCGCTAGACGACCTGAATCATTTTCCATGGAAGTTCGGCCTTCGAGCGTCGGCTGACGCGAATGTCGAAACGCCGCTCAGGATAGAGAGCACGCGTTGGCGACATTCGTGCCGAACCCGCCGACTGTCTGGTCGTGGCCATGTCGGGCAGCTGACCCGTCGAGGGTGCCGCGCACCCAGCGGGTCCGCTACTGAACCGCTACCGCACCACCTTCACCGGCTGCCCCGGCCGAGGCGCGGTGCCGCCCGCGTAGCTGCCGTTCAGCAGCCGCAGTTGCGCTTCGGCCTGGGGTCCCAGCGGTGACGAGCGCGCCAGTTCGGCGAAGCCACCACGCGGGTAGGGCACCGTCTTCAGCACCCACGGTCGCGCGGCGGCGCGCTCCGACGCGCTGAGCGGGCGGAAGGATCCCTGGGCCTCGGCCAGACCGGACGCTGCGCGGCGCAGCGCGGCGGCGTCGCGGGCGCCGTGGTTCAGCATGTAGTTGCGGTTGTCGGGCCCGCTCACCAGCAGCACGCGCACCGCCTCGGTCTGCCCCCTCTGGTTGCGCCGCGAGCCGCTGAACTGCGTCGCCGCCAGGCCTTGCAGCGTACCCCGCTCGACACGCCCCTCTGTCGGCCTGATCAGGTTGCGTATGATCTCGTCGTGGGTGTTGCCCGCGCCGGGTGGCACCAGCCGTACGATCAGGCCCGCGTCGCCGGCCCCATTCACGACGGTGATCGCTTCGCGCGTGTTCCGGATGCGCCAGCCCGGCGGCGCGGTCAGCGCGATGCCCAGCTCTTCGTGGAAGAAATTCTGTCCGCGTGTCACACCCTGGGAGCGGCTTTCACCGAAGTTCATGCCGTCGATGGCCTGCAGGTAGCGCGCCCGCCCGTCGTCCTCATAGTTTCCCTGATAGCCGGCGGCGAAGCGTCGGATGTCGGCCAGGCGCTGGTCGTTGCTCGGGTGCGACGACAGCCAGTTGGCGCCTGTCGGTGGTGCACGCCCTTCGGCCCTGGCCATGTCGGCGGCAAAGCGCTCCTGGTCCTTCAGTGCGCCGATGACAGCGATCATGTTGCTCGGGTCGTAGCGGTTGCGCGCCAGGTAATCGGCACCCAGCTGGTCGGCCTGAAGTTCCTGTTCGCGGCTGTAGCTCGCCAGCCAGCCGGCTGCGACCCCCTGCGACATCTCTCCGGCGGCACGGGTCGCACCACTGACGCCCTGGCTCTCGAGCACCGCTCCGAGCACCGTGGCCGCGAGCACCCCGAGCCCGGCGTCCTGCTGGCGGGTGGCGCGCTGGGCGCCGTGGCGCGCGGTGACGTGGCCGATCTCGTGGCCGATGACACCGGCCAGCTCGGCTTCGCTGTCGAGGTAGGCCATCAGTCCGCGCGTGATGTAGATATAACCGCCCGGCAGCGCGAAGGCGTTGATTTCCGGGCTGTCGACGACGGTGAAGGTCCACGGCAAGTTGGCGCGATGAGACTGTCGCGCGAGCTTCTGCCCGACCCCGTCTACATAGGCCTGCAGCCGTGGGTTGGCGTAGGTGCCGTACTCGGCCAGGACCTGCTGATGCGCCTTCCTGCCTTCGGCGATCTCGGTGGCCTCGTCCATGACGGTGCGCTCGGCACGACCCGTCACCGGATTGACCACCGTGGTGCCGCAGCCTGCGAGCAGCAGCGCGCTCAACAACACGGTGGAGAGAGTACGGAACCAGTTGCGGTTATGCATGAGCCTGCTCCCTGGCGCTGCCACCGGTCGCTGCGAAAGACTTACTCCACGTCTGGTTCGACCGGAGCGGTCGGGCCGTTACGGCGCTGGTCGACCAGTTTGCCGAAGGTGCTGTCCAGCGAACGTTTCAGCTTCTGCGCCGCGCCGTCGATCGCCTGGTGCAGGCTGTCGGCCTGCTCGGTGACCGCAACCGGCTGGCGACCGGCGATGCGGGCCTCCATCAGGCAGCGCTTGTCGTTGTCGCCGGCCTTCTGGCCATTCACGTCGCTCAGGTGAATCTCGACGCGGGTCACCTGCTCGGAAAAACGGCCGAGGGCCTTGCGCACCACGGCTTCGGCATGGTGGGCGAGCGCATCGTGGCCTTCCACGCTCTCGTCTGTGTTGAATTGAACCTGCATGAATACTCCTGGGTTTGAAACCCGAATCGTTCGGTTGTCGGTTCGAGGTTGAGGCTGGATCTTATCCGCTGTTGGGTGCTCGACACAAATTGGGGTGTCGTGGGTCGGATGATGCGCAACAGGAGATGGATCCGTCTGAGCTCACTTCAGCAGGTTCAGGCTGAAGTGATGCCTGATGAAGGCCTGGAAACGCGCGACGCCCTCGAGCGCGCTGCGCAGCCGGGCCTTCTCCATGCGGTTGAGCTGGGCCAGTTCGATGTGATTGGTCGGCGTGCGACCCGCCTTGATCGCCTCGACATGGCCGCGCAGCCGCATCTGTACCAGGAACTCGAAGCTCTCCTCGACGTCCTCGGCATCGGACTCTTTCAGCACCTTCGCCTCGACCAGCGCGGCGATGCGCTCGTGGGTGCCGCCATCGAGCTTCGCGGCTTCCAGCGACAAGGCCTTGATGCCGTCGGTGATCGCGAAGATTCCGGCCTTCTTGATGTCGATCATGCCGCGGTGCTCGCCGCTCTTTTCCGCCTTGATCCGGCCGAACCAGCCCAGCGGCGGCTGGAAGCCCATCATGTTCTGGGCCATGCGCATCAGGAAGCCGCGATCACGGGCCAGATGCGCGAACACGTGGTCCTTCAGCGCCCGCTCCAGGCCCGGATCGCCGTACAAGGTGCGCAGATCCACGAACATGCTGCCCTTCATGATGTGGTCGGGCGTCGGGGTATCGAACCAGCGCGAGATCTCGCGGTTCCATTCGCCCAGGCTGTGGCGCCACTCCGCGTTCTTCGCCATGATGCCGCCCGGGCAGGGAGGCACGCCGATCGCGATCAGCGAGTCGATGAGTTCCTGCGAGAAGCTCTGCAGGCGTGCGATGTCGGCCTGGTCGAGATCGTCCGCATAGATGATTGCGTTGTCCTGGTCCGTCGACAGGGTCTGCTCGCGCCGCCCCTCGCTGCCCATCACGACGAAGGCGAAGCCTTCCGGCAGGTCGGCGTACTTGTCCGCGCGCAGCAGTCCGATCAGGCGCAGCAGCACCTGGTCGTTCAGGTTCGCGATCAGACGCACCATGTCGCGCGTGGGGATGCCGGTTCCGACCAGATGCAACACCAGCGCCTCGACGCGGCGATGCAGTTCCGCCAGGTCATCCAGGTTTTCGGCCTTCTCGATGTCCAGCACCAGTTGATGCGGCGAATGCGCCTGCAGCTTCAGGATGTCGGTGTCGGTGATGATGCCGCTGAGCTTGCCCTGGCTGTCGACGACACCGAGCCGATGAATCTTGCGCCGCGACATCTGGTACAGCGCCTCGTACAGGAAGTCGTCCTCGCCGATCACCGCGAGTGGCGCGTTCATGACGTCGCTGACCGTGAGGTTCGTTGGATCGCGGCCGTTGGCGACCACCTTGTTGCGCAGATCGCGGTCGGTGAAGATGCCGACTGGCAGTCCATCATCGGCGACCACGACACTGGAGATGTTGCGCTCGCGCATGACCCCGACGACGTCGACCAACGCCGCATCCGGCGCGCAGGTCACGACCTGACGCTGGCAGAAATCCCGGACCGGGCGAAAAAACTGATTCTCTTCAGCCATTGTTGTTCTTGCTCGATGTGAATTGCGTCAATAAAGGCCGACAGCCCGAGGTTTTCGGTTCGAACGCCGGACTGCGGTGCTGCCATCGGCATGACGGGGCGCCAACGCCATGCTTCTCCGACCGGTCGCCCGGCCACCGGGCATCATCGCATGTCGCGATCATTCTGCCATTTCCGCTCCAAAAGTTAAATTCGGCAAGCACCGCTACCGACTCGCTGCGCCGTATGGTGTTCATGCGGTTGCCCTGCGCGGCCGCCTTCGCGCGAACCGACCACTCTAGTAAACTGGGGGCTTGCGACATCGCGCGCCTGATCGGCCGGCGAGCGCGACGAGCGGGGGTGACGGGATTGACGACACGGGACGACGGTTACATGACGGCGGCGCTCGAGCAGGCGCGTATTGCGGGCGGCTGCGACGAGGTGCCGGTCGGGGCGATCGTCGTATGCGGCGACGAAATCGTCGGGCGCGGTTTCAACCAGCCGATCCGCAGTCACGATCCGACCGCCCATGCGGAGGTGATGGCGCTGCGGGACGCAGCCGCACGCATCGGCAACTACCGCCTGCCCGGCTGCGAGCTCTATGTCACGCTGGAGCCGTGCGCAATGTGTGCCGGCGCGATCATGCACGCCCGCATCGCGCGCGTCGTGTTCGGCGCGCGCGACCCCAAGACCGGGGTGGCCGGCAGCGTGATCGATCTGTTCGCCGAGGCGCGCCTGAATCATCATGCCGATGTCACCGGCGGGGTGCTGGCCGAGTCCTGCGGCGGCATGCTGTCGGCGTTCTTCGCCGCACGTCGCACGCGCAGCATGCTCGCGTAAGCATCATGCATATCCGCATCGACCTCTCCAGGCAGACCTTGTGCGTGTTCGACGATGCGGGGCAGATCCTGCGCGCGTATCGCGTGTCGACCGCCGCGAACGGGGCAGGCGAGCGCGAGGGTAGCGGCTGCACGCCGCGCGGCCGTCACCGCATCCGTGCCCGCATCGGCGCGGGCCAGCCACCGGGCGCGGTGTTCCGCGGACGCAGGCCGACCGGCGAGACCTGGACGCCCGAGCTCGCGCGGCAGTATTCCGAGCGCGACTGGATCCTGTCGCGCATCCTGTGGCTCAGCGGTTGCGAGCCGGGGCGCAATCGCCTCGGCGAGGTCGATTCGATGCGTCGCTACATTTACATCCATGGCACGCCGGACGACCAGCCCATGGGCGTTCCCCGATCGCACGGCTGCGTGCGCATGCGCAACGCGGACGTGATCGAATTGTTCGACCTGGTCGAAGCAGGCACCGGGGTCGATATCCTCGAGTCGGCAGCCGATGCGACATGTGCGGAGAAAGCGATGCTCGAGGCGGACATCGAGGTCGTCGTGTCTGGCTGGTTCGAGGCCGAACCGTGGGTGATGCCGGTGCGTGAGGCGGTCTTCGTGCAGGAGCAGGGGGTTCCGCCTGAGCTCGAGCGCGACGCGTTCGACGCGGCGAGCCGCCATGCGATCGCACGCGCCGCGGGCGGCGACGTGGTCGGCACCGGCCGTCTGCTTCCGGACGGTCATGTCGGGCGCATGGCAGTGTCGCGCGACTGGCGTGGCAGGGGCGTCGGCGGGCGGATCCTGCAGGCCCTGATCGCCGAGGCGCGCGTGCGCGGCATGGCAGAGGTCGTGCTGAACGCGCAACTGAGCGCCGAGGGTTTTTACCGTGCCCACGGCTTCGTCGCCGAAGGCGACGTATTCATGGAGGCCGGCATCGCGCATCGCTCGATGCGCAAGTCGCTGGCCGGCTGACCCCCCCCCAGCCCGACCCGGCGCCGGCACGGGTGCGTCAGCGCAACCGGCGCGTTCGATGTCCGCTGACTTGACCGGGTCCGACAGGAGAAGCCATGTCCGATTTCAGAGCAGGGAACGACAGTGTCGATGCAGCGCATCCGCAATGGATGGAAAGCCTCTACGAGCGCCTGGCCGAGGACGACGAAGGCCGCGTGTGCAAGGAGATCAGCGACGAGGCCTGCGTACAGACGCCCGGCAATTTCTTTCGCACGCTGCTTGCGAACACGCTGAGCAACGTCGCCGATCGGCTCGCCAGCGCGAAGACCACGCTGCCGTGGCTGCTGCTGCAGCTCGGCGCCCCGGCGTGGATGCTCAGCCTGCTGGTGCCCATCCGCGAGTCGGGATCGATGCTGCCGCAGATGCTGATCGGCGCGCTGGTGCGGCGTCAGCCGGTCCGGAAATGGGTGTGGGTCTGGGGTGGCGCGATCCAGGGGCTTTGCCTGACGCTGCTCGGCTGGGTCGCGATGGTGCTCGAGGGCGCGATCGCAGGTTACGCGTTGCTGGCGCTGGTGGTCGTGTTCAGCCTTGCGCGTGGCGCGTGTTCGGTGGCCTACAAGGACGTGCAGGGTAAGACCATTCCGAAGACCCGGCGTGGCCGCTTGTCCGGCTGGATCAGTTCGATCTCCGGCCTTGCGGCGCTGGGTGTCGGAGTGGGGCTGGGCGCGATGCAGCAGAACGAGTCGATCGCGCTGTTTGCCGGCCTGCTGTTCGGCGCGGCGCTGCTATGGTTCGCGGCGGCCTGGGCGTACAGCCGCATCGTCGAACTGCCGGGCGCGACCGAAGGCGGCGCAAACGGGGTGGCCGAGGCGTTCGCACGGCTCGCGATCCTGCGCGACGACCTGCCCTTCAGACGCTTCGTCATCGCGCGGGCGCTGGCGATGGGCTCCGGGCTGGCCGCACCGTTCTACGTCGCGCTGGCGCGTGACGACCTGGGCGGAGCGATGTCGTTGCTCGGCATCTTCATCGCGGTGGAAGGGCTCGCCGGTCTGGTCAGTTCGCCGCTATGGGGTCGCTGGGCCGACCGTTCGAGCCGCATGGTGTTCGCGACCGCGTGCTGCCTGGCGGCCTTGCTGTCGATCGGGGTGGCGCTTTGGTCATGGCTGCCGATGCCGCAGGCCGCTGCGATCTGGTTCTATCCGCTGGCGTTCTTCGGTCTCGGTGTCGCGCACGCCGGCGTGCGGCTCGGACGCAAGACCTACATGGTCGACATGGCTCATGGCAACAAGCGCACCGACTATGTGGCGGTCAGCAACTCGGTGATCGGGGCGTTGTTGCTCGGAACAGGCCTGCTGGGCGCGCTCGCGGCCACCGTGTCGGTCGAGGTGACGATCCTGTTGCTGGGCCTGGCCGGCCTGCTCGGCGCGGCGCTGAGCCTGCGCTGGCCGGAGGTTTCGGGTTGACACCGATGGACTCTGCACCCGGACGATGGGTCGCCGCGCTCAGGCACGAGCCGGGTGCGGTGTCGCGACGAACGCGTGCGTGACCGTGCCGGTCGGGTTTCCATCGGCATCCCAGGACCATTCCTGCAGGCGGGCCGCGCCGTCGCCGGCCACCGTGATCACGGTCGAACAGCGCGTGCCGTAGCCGTAGGCGGGTGCGCGGATGAACGCGGGTGACAGCAGCCGCTCCCATTCCGGGCTGACGCCGGTCTGCGGCAGATGATGATCCTCCGCCGGCTGGTCGTCCCGCAGCAGTGCGCACAAGGCCTGTTCGTCGGGCAACCGCGGCAGGGCTGCGCGCAGGCGCTCGCGCGCCGTGCTGACCTTGGGCCAGTCGGTATCGAGCAGATGATTGGACAATCCATACACGCCGGGTGAGAGCATGCGCACCGCGCCGGTGGTGCTTTCATGCACGCCGAGCGACGTGCCGTCGCACACGATCATGTTGAAGCCGGCGTAGTCGCCGCTGACGCTGGCCAGTTGTCGCAGCGAGCGCTCGGCAGAGCCCTCTGAAAGCAGGCAGTCGCGCACCAGCGCCCCCCGCGTGGGCGCGCCCGGTCGATGTCGCGTAGGGTCGCGATAATTCGTCAATGCGGCGAAACGGCCCGAGCGGGTCAGGCCCATCCAGGTGCCACCGGCTTCGAGGTCCCGGCCGGCCAGGATGCAGGGTTCGTCGGTCCACCAGTGCGCGGCTGCGGCGGGTCGTGCGGTGAACTCATCGCGGTTGGCGGCGACGACCAGCGGGTATTTCGGGTGCACGCGCCACGCGAATACGATCAGACACATGCGCTTCGCCCGCGAATGGCGTTCATCGTTGCGCCGTCGCCTGGACGAAACGCTCCATGTGACGGGTCGAGCCGGGTTCGATCAGGGCCGGAACGTCGGCCGACTCTAGCGCCTGCTGCAGCGCATGTTCGAATGGCAGCGCATCGACGACCGGTTCGTATATTTCCATCCATTTGGCATCGTCATCCCGCCGCGCCAGCAGGCGACCGGCCACGCCGGTGCGCTCTTCCAGGGCCTGCTGCATCGCCGTGATGCGCGCCAGCGCCTCCACATGGTCCGCGCCGGCACGGAGGCGATAATAGACGTAGTAACTCATTGGAAGCGCGTGACGGTCGTCGCGCATGTCGATCATTCCATCCGTTCAGTGGTCAGGGCAGGGCATAAGGCAGCGACAGCAGGACCAGGCGCGGCCCGTCAGGACTGCCGAGCCGGACTTCGCCGGTTTCGGCGCAGCTCATCTGCATCACCGCCAGCGCCTCGAATCCGCCGTCCGGCGAGGGGGCGACGTTCACCAGTTTGCCGGCGGACTGGTTGCCGAACCCCGGCGTGAACAGGTCGGCACCCGGCACAGGAGCACTGCCGGCGGGAACCCGGACCCGGTACATGCGTTTCTTGAGCTTGCCCAGATACTGGGTCCGCGCGACGATCTCCTGGCCGGGGTAGCAACCCTTGTTGAAGCTCACGCCGCCTATCAGTTCGTAATTGACCATCTGCGCGACGAACTCTTCCTGGGTCGCAGCGGTTATCAGAGGCAGGCCGGCGCGAATCATCGCGAGTTGCCAGCGTGCGGTGCCCGCCTTGCATGCGCCTGCGTCCAGCAGGGCCTGAAAGACCGCCGCGGCCTCGGCGACCGGCACCGCCAGCATGCAGTTGCTTGCATCCAGCCGGATGCAGCGTCCGTTCGGACCCGAGGACTGATGCATCGGCGCACCCGGCATGTCGATGCCGACCGCCCGCAATACCGTGGGCAACGATGCGCCACTGACACCGATCAGAGCGGTCTCGCCGCTGCGATCCTCGACCTTGACCTTGCTGCGCAGCACGTACATCGACAGCTTCTTCAGCAACGCCGGCAGGATGTCGGCCGACAGCACGAGGTGGTGCCCGCCGTTGTCGCGCCAGATCAGGAAACTGGCCAGCATGCGCCCCTTGGGCGTGTTGAAACTGTTCCACTGTGCCGCGTCGGCGGCGAGCTTCTTTACGTCGTTCGAGAACAGGTTGTGCAGGAACACAGCCGAGTCGTCGCCCCCGCTGTGGATTTGCCCGAGATGCACCAGCGGGACCGCGACGACCGCGTCGGGGTCCGTCGCGCCAGCGTCGAAGGTGACGGTGCCGTCGGTCAGGGTGGCGCCCGATCGGGCGAGGAAGTCTGTCCAGGGGCTGTTCATGTCGGTTGAGCTCGGTTCGGAAGGCGATGAAGTATTATAGGGTCTGGCGCGCCGGCTGAAATGCCGGCGCGCGATGTTGACCCAGACAAACAGGCTCGATGGTCGGTTCCGGATAAGATGAAGTCGTTCCTGCTGAAGATCTTCCTCCTGCTGATCGTGGCTGCGGTGGCGACCACCGGCTTCGCATGGTGGTACGCGAACAGGCCGCTGACCATGGATTCACCGGTAGTCGAATTCACCGTGCAGCGCGGATTCAACATGCGCCAGGCGGCGCGCGCGATCGCCGAGGCGGGGGTCGATGTGCACCCGGAAGCCCTGTACTGGATGGCGAGACTGTCCGGCAAGGCCGAGCGCATCGTCGCAGGAAGCTACGAGGCGCAGCGGGGTATGACCGCGCTGGCCCTGATCGATCGTCTGTATCAGGGTGAGGTATCGATGGGCGAACTATTGCTGGTGGAGGGGTGGACCTTCCGTCAGGTCCGCAATGCGATCGAATCCCATCCCTATATTGCCCGGGACACCGCCGAACTCACGGATCAGGAGATCCTGCAGCGCATCGGGGCATCCGAAACCCATCCGGAAGGCCTGTTCTTTCCTGACACCTACCGGTTCGATCGTCACTCCAGCGCGCTGACGGTCTTGCGGATGGCGTACGACGCGATGCAGCGCAGAATGGCGCAAGCCTGGAACATGCGTGTTCCGGACGTGCCCCTGCAGTCGCCGTACGAGGCCCTGATCCTCGCGTCGATCATCGAGAAGGAGACCGGGCGCGCGGAGGAGCGCGGACTGGTCGCGTCGGTTTTTTCGAACCGGCTTCGGATCGGCATGCGGCTGCAGACCGATCCGACCGTGATCTACGGTTTTGGCGACGCGTTCGAGGGCCGGCTGCGCCGCCGGCATCTCGAGACCGACCACGACTACAACACCTATACCCGCGCCGGCCTCCCACCCACCCCGATCGCGATGCCGGGCTGGAACGCGATGCTCGCAGCGGTCAGGCCGGAAGCCTCGAATTATCTCTACTTCGTTGCACGCGGTGACGGCACCAGTCAGTTCTCGCGCAATCTGCAGGATCATAACCGGGCGGTGAACCGCTATCAGCGAGGGGGCGGCAGTTGAATTCGAGCGTGGGGCAGGGGCGCTTCATCACCTTCGAGGGCATCGACGGCGCCGGCAAGAGCAGCCAGCTCGAGGCGCTGGTCGGGGGCTTGCGCGGGCGGGGTCTCGCGGTCGAGCAGACGCGCGAGCCGGGGGGAACCGAACTGGGCGAGCGCTTGCGCGACTTGCTGCTGCACCAGTCCATGCATCTGGAGACCGAGGCGATGCTGATGTTCGCGGCCAGGCGCGAACACCTGGCCGCGCGTATCCTGCCGGCGCTGGCCGCGGGCCAATGGGTGGTGTCCGATCGCTTCAGCGACGCGACCTATGCGTATCAGGTGGGTGGACGCGGCCTGGACAAGGCAAAGTTCGCCGCGCTGGAGCAGTGGGTGCATCCCGATTTCCAGCCGGATCTGACGCTGGTCTTCGATCTCGACCCGGAGATCGCGGCTGCGCGCCTGTCCGGCACCGGCCATGCGCCGGACAGGTTCGAGCGCGAGCAGCGGGGCTTCTTCGAGCGGGTGCGCCAGGCCTATCTGGAGCGCGCGCAGGCCTCGCCACACCGGATCCGGGTGATCGCGGCCGATCGCGCGCCCGAACTGATCCGGCAGGAGATCGATTCCATCATGACCGAGCGCTGGTTCTCATGAACGACGCCCGCGCGACCGCCGCCGCTTCGCCGACCACCGGGGCGGGCTCGCTGATGCATCCCTGGCTTGCCGGTACCTGGCAGAGGCTGGTCGAACTCGAAGCGCGCCTGCCGCATGCGCTGCTGTTCATCGGACCGCCCGGAATCGGCAAGCGCGATCTGGTCGATGCGCTGGCGGCCCGTCTTTTGTGTCGTTCGCCGGGGGCCGACGGCACGGCCTGTGGCACGTGCGACGGTTGCCGCCTGCGGCTCTCCGGCAACCATCCCGATCTGTACAGGCTGGTGCCGGCGGCGCAGGCCGCAGCCGAGGGGGGGCAGGATGCCGACTCCGGCGAGGAGGCCGCGGTCGGCGCCGGGGCCGACAAGCCGGGCAAGGCCAAGTCGTCCCAGATCGTTATCGATCAGGTGCGCGGGCTGCAGTCCGCGCTCAACGTGACCGGTCATCAGGGCAACCGCAGGGTCGTCGTCGTGGAGCCGGCGCACGCGATGAACACCTTCACCGCCAACGCACTGCTGAAGCTGCTGGAGGAACCCCCGGAGGGCTGCATCTTCCTGCTGGTGTCGTCGGCTCCCAGGCGTCTGCTGCCCACCATACGCAGCCGCTGCCAGGCGTGGGCGGTGGCGCGCCCGGATCATGCGCTGCTGGCGGGCTGGCTGCAGGGGCGCGATCGTGATGGCCGCGCCTTGCTCGCACTGTGCGGCGGCATGCCGCTGGCGGCCGAACGTCTTGCGGACAGAGGGTTCTCACCGTTTTTGTCGCGCTTCGTCCGGGACGTGTGCGGTGCGGCGGCGTCCGATCCGCTGGGGCTCGCGGGCCAGTGGGAGAGCTGGCTCAAGTCGAAGGAGGCGGTGGCCGCGGGTTTCGACATCGCGCAACTGGTCGACTGGATGCAACGCTGGGTGACCGATGTCGCAAGTCTGCGCCTGGGTGGTCGGGTGCGCTATTTCCCGGCAGAGGAGGGTGCGATGTCGGCGCTGGCGGCGCGCAGCAGCGTGGCCACGGTGCTGAACTGCTACAATGACTTCGCCCGTATTCGTCGGGTTGCGCAGCATCCGCTCAATGCGAGACTGATGCTGGAGGACATGCTTTTGCGCTATGCGCGCATCGTTGCCGGAGTTCGACCATGAGCGAAGCAGCCAAACCCGGGGTCGCCCGACCGAGTGTGCTGTCTTTGAACATCAATTCAAAATCCGCACTCTATGCCGCGTACATGCCTTTTCTGATCAACGGCGGGATCTTCGTCCCCACGCCGAAGAAGTACGCGCTCGGCGACGAGATCTTCATGCTGTTGCAGTTGATGGACGATCCGACCAAGCATCCGGTGGCCGCGACGGTCGTGTGGGTGACTCCGCACGGCGCGCAGGGCGGCAAGACCGAGGGCGTCGGGCTGCATTTCAGCTCGGACGAAGCGGGCAAGGCCCTGCGCAACCGGATCGAAACGATTCTGGCCGGCCTGGTCGGCTCCAACCGGCCGACGCACACGCTCTGATCGTCGGCTGCGCTCAAAGGTTTTCCCAACAGATGTACGTCGATTCCCACTGTCATCTCGATTTTCCCCAGCTGGCCGAACGCGAGGACGAGGTCGTCGCCGCGATGCGGGCCAACCGGGTGGAACATGCGCTGTGCGTGAATGTGCGCATGGAGGATTTCCCGCGCGTGCTGGCCCTGGCGCAACGCCATGAGGGGTTCCATGCGTCGGTCGGTGTGCATCCGGATAATGCGGATGTGGACGAACCGGACGAGGCGCGTCTGGTGGCGCTGGCAGCCCATCCAAAGGTGGTCGCGATCGGCGAGACCGGTCTCGACTACCATTGGCACAAGGACGAGCCGGAATGGCAGCGCACCCGTTTTCGCACCCACATTCGCGCCGCGCGCGCGTGCGGGAAGCCGCTGATCGTGCATACCCGTTCGGCCTCGGCCGACACGCTGAGGCTGATGCGCGAGGAGAACGCGTCCGAGGCGGGCGGCGTCATGCATTGCTTTACCGAATCGCGTGAGGTGGCGGAGGCGGCGCTGGATCTCGGGTTCTTCATCTCGTTTTCCGGTATCGTCACCTTCCGCAATGCGACCGACCTGAAGGCCGTCGCGCAGTACGTTCCCCTCGACCGCCTGCTGATCGAGACCGACGCCCCGTATCTCGCGCCCGTTCCCCACCGCGGGCGCACCAATGAACCCGCCTGGGTGGTACATGTGGCAGACGAGATCGCGCGCCTTCGGGGTGAAGCGCTGGAGCGTATCGAAACCGTGACCACCGAGAATTTTTTCAACCTGTTCCAGCATGCGAGGGCAAACTGAGATGTTCATGCGCCGACTGTCGGTCTTCCTGATGCTGCTGTGTTTTGCGGTGCTCGCGCAGGCGAACAGCTACGAAAATTCACTCAGTTCGGCGCGCCTCGGCGACACGCGTCAACTGGTCGATCTGCTCAATCGCGGCATCGATCCGAACACGATCGACGAGCAGGGTAACAGCCTGCTGATCCTGGCCGCAGGCGGTGGACATGCTGCAACGGTCAACGCGATCCTGGAATACCGTCCCAATGTGTCGCACCGAAATCTGGCGGGCGATTCCGCGCTGATGCTGGCGGCGCTGCGTGGTCATGACGAAATCGTCGATCGGTTGCTCGCAGCGGACGCCGAACTGAACCACGACGGCTGGACACCGCTGGTGTACGCCGCATTCGAAGGGCGGTTGGCGATGGTGGAGAAGTTCCTGCAGCGCGGTGCAGACGTCAATGCGCTCGCACCCAACGGTTCCAACGCGCTGATGTTCGCCGCCCGCAACGGGCACATCGACGTGGTGCGCCGCCTGCTGCAGACGGATGTGAATGTCCACCAGCAGAATGACCGCGGCTTCAATGCCGAGCGCTGGGCGTTGTCCACCGGCAATACCGACATCGCCGCGCTGATCGCGCGGGAGGCCCGGCGCCGGCCCGTGCCCCCGCCGCCGGCTTCGCCGGACCGCAGTCTGCGCCTCGAAATCCGTTGATCAGGTCGCGCGGGCGCTGAATCCCGGGCCTCGCGCCAGGGGTTGATCCGCGTTTCCGGACCGGGCACGCAGGACTGACGGGCGTTCGCATCGACCCGTGGTGTCGGCCGCTGCCTCGCCCGGACGGGTGGACGGCTCCGACTACGAATTGCCGTGCGAAGGTGCAGGCACGGTCGCGATCCAGCCCTCGAGCGGATCGAACCACGCTGGCAGGCCGAACTGCGGCGCGCCGGCGCACCCGCCGTGTGCCGCCTGCAGCAGTGCGAGCGCGGCATCCAGGCAGTCGCCGCTTGCGTCTTCGATCAAGGTTTCCCGCATGGTTTCGTCGATCTGCAGGCTCAGGCCGAGCGGGTGATCGCCGCCCTGCAATGCCGTGACGATTCGCCTGCGTGCATCCCGGCGTTCGGGGGTCTGGCGCGAGCGCGTGTCGTTCTTGTAGGAGCGTGTCTCGATTGCGCGGGCGAGGTAGCCGGGGTAGGCCTCGATTGCGATTCGGGCCGGATCGCCGACATGCATGCCGGGCAGGCTGACGCCTGCGTTCAGCAGTCTGGGTGCCCCCTCGAGGAACATCAGCCCCACCGGCGGATTGACCAGCTTCAGCGGGCTGTGTGAAGCCGCTGGTCCATCGGTCGCGCGATGCGCATAGCGGCGACCGACGGGGCGGCTCTCGCGATGACGATCCAGCGTGCTGCGGAACCCTGCCTTGCCCAGCGCGGCGCAATGGCGGACCAGCGCGGCCCACTCGCGTGGCCAGCCCAGGGTTTCGATCGCCTCGCGCGGCAGACCGAACGGGAAATCAAAGGCGCCGAGCCACGGCCCGGGACGATTCAGGAAGGCCTCGAATACGCCCCAGTCGGGCAGGCGCTCCAGTCCCTCCAAAAGGACCGTGCGGCCGTCCAGCCGGCCGCTGGCGACCGTGATCGGCTTGGCGCGGCGAGGCGCGCTGGTGAAATCGATGCCGTGAAGGCGCATGGGCATGCTGGCCCCGCGGCGCGATGCCGCAGCGGCGAACGGCTCAGGCCGGCGTCTTCTTCTGTGCCCGCTTGTCGCGGACATAGAGGTGATTGTTCACCTTCTTCAGCTCGAACAGGCCGATCTCGGTGACCAGGTCGCTCAATTTCTTGTAACCGTAGTTGCGCGGATCGAAGGAGGTCTGATTGCCGATGTGCGATCCGACCGCGCCGAGCGCGGCCCAGCCGTCGTCCTCCGCGCCGGCCTCGACGCCGCTGCGCAGCAGATTGACCAGCTTCGCGTCGCCGCGCAGGTCCTTGCCGCTCTTCTTCTGTTCCGCCGGATCCTGTTTCTCTTCGGTCTGGCTGGGCATGCCGAGGTTCTCGAGATACAGGAACTTGGAGCAGGCATTGACGAACGGGGTGGGGGTCTTCTTCTCGCCGAAGCCGAACACCTTGAGTCCGTTCGCGCGGATGCGCATGACCAGCGGGGTGAAATCCGAATCGGACGAGGCCAGGCAGAATCCGTCGAGTTTCTGGCCGTAGAGCAGGTCCATCGCATCGATGATCATCGCACTGTCGGTCGCGTTCTTGCCCTTGGTGTAGGCGAACTGCTGTATCGGCTGGATCGCGTATTCATGCAACACCTGTTCCCAGCTCTTCAGACCGCTGCTCTTCCAGTTACCGTAGGCGCGACGGATGTTGGTCACACCGTATTTGGCCAGTTCGTCGAGGATCACCTCGATCTTGGCGGCCGGACAATTGTCGGCATCGATCAGCAGCGCGATATGGGTTTCTTCGCTCATGGTTGGAGTCCTCTCCCTGTCGCGGGCCGGGCATGGGTGGTTTCAGGCACCGAACACGCGCAACGCGGTATCGATCGTGTTCGCGTGAATCGTGACGGTGTCCTCGATGTTGCGAGCATAGCCTCCTGCCATCGCGATCGCCACCGGCACGTTGCGCGCTTCGCACTGGCCGAGTACCAGCGCATCGCGTCGCGCGAGACCCTCGATGGACAGGCCCAGCCTTCCGAACCGGTCCTCCTTGTATGGGTCGGCGCCGGCGAGATAGATCACGAGTTCGGGCCGTGCCTCGGCGAAGACGGCCTCCAGCGCGTCGCGCAGCGCGCCGAGGTAGTCGGCGTCGGCGGTCGAGTCCGGGAGTCCGATGTCCAGGTCGGAGCAGGCCTTGCGAAACGGAAAGTTCCGCTCGCCATGGATGCTGAAGGTAAATACGTCGGCCTCGTCGGCCAGGATGGCGGCCGTGCCGTCGCCCTGGTGCACATCACAGTCGACGATCGCGATCCGTGTCGCGAGGCCCTCCGCACGCATGCACAGCGACGCGATGGCGGCATCGTTGAACACGCAGAAACCCGAACCGAAATCCCGGTGCGCATGATGGGTGCCCCCTGCCAGATTGGCCGCGCAACCGTCGCTGATCGCCGCGCGGCAGGCGGCCAGCGTCGCCCCGGCCGAACGGCGGGAGCGCTCGACCATTTCGGGCGACCACGGAAAGCCGATACGACGCACTTCCGCCGCATCGAGCGCGCCCTCGACCACGCGCGCGAGGTAGCCCGGATCGTGGGCGCGCAGGATGTCACGGTCGGCGGCCGCGTCCGGTACGACGAAATCCTGCGGCGCAAAGCGGGCGTCGGCCTGCAGTCGTTGTCGCAGACCGGAGTACTTTTCCATCGGAAACCGGTGACCCTGCGGCAGCGGCAGCACGAAGTGGTCGGCGTAATGGAGCTTCATCGGTGTTCGATGCCCGTCCGGGTGCCGGCGCTGCCTTTGGCGACGTGACCATACCCGGTCGGCTCTGCGCGGCTGAGGGCGTCAGACCCGTCTCGGTCGCTCGGATCGGCGCGCATCGGATCAGGCGTTCGAGATCCGTAGTTCCAGGCTGGGGAGGTCGGCATCGGTATAGAGCTCGGTGAATTCTTCTTCCGGAACCACGGTGACCGCGATCTCGGGTTCGTGCCCACCGCCCCCGAGCAACACGCCGCGCATCGGCGAAATGTCGCTGAAGTCGCGTCCCCATCCGATCGTGATGTGCTCCAGGTCCGGGCGCACCGCATTGGTGGGGTCGAAGTCGATCCAGCCATGGCCGGGCAGGAATACCGAAACCCAGGCGTGGGTCGCGTCCGCGCCGATCAGTCGCTTGCGCCCGGGCGGTGGCCGGGTGAGCAGGTAGCCGCTCATGTAGCGGGCGGAAACACCCGTGGAACGCAGGCACGAGATCATGAAATGGGCGAAGTCCTGGCACACGCCGCGCCGGTTCGCGAAAACCTCGGTGACCGGCGTGGAGATCTCGGTGGCCCCGGGGTCGAACGTGAACTCGTCGAAGATGCGCTGCATCAGATCATTGACCGCAGCCAGCAGCGGACGACCGGGTTCGAAGCTCGAGCGCGCATAGTCGGCGAAATCCCGCTTGATCCGCACGTCGGTGGACTCGAACAGAAAGCCGGTCGCGGACAGCGTCGCAGCATCCATGCGCTTGCCCGCCTGGTAACGCAGCGCGTCCCGCACGCATTCCCACGGCGCGGACGTTTCCGGCTCCGGCATCGGACGGGGCTGCAGTTCCACCCAGCTTTCGCTGCGCACCGACAACAGGTCATGGTCGGCCTCGAAATGCAGCGCACGCACGCTGTTGCCGAAGCTGTCCCTGAAGTCCCGCCACTGGGACGGTTCGGGCGAGATCTCGATGCGATGCGCGATGCATTGCTGCCATGACAGCGTGCGCGGCACGAGCCGCAGCAACTGATGCGATTCGCCCACCGTCTGGTCGTAGCGGTACAGCGTGTCGTGACGGATGTGGTATCGAACCGTGCTCAAGCGACGCTCCTGAGCCGGGATTGCTGCACCGTATGGATAAAGAAGCGATGGTGTACGTCGTCCGACAGCACGTAGGCGGTCTCCTCGGCATCGGCCAGAAGCGACGCGAGCCGCGCACAGGCCTGATCGCAATACTCGGCTTCGAAGGCAGTCATGTCGAAGCGTCCGAGGCGTCGCTCCAGGCCGGCGATCTGGGGAGGCATCGGATGACCGAGATCCTGCGCACTGCGTGCCAGATAGCGCTTCAGCGTCTGCACCTGGAAGATGACCGAATGCGGGTTGGACGGATCGAATACGAGCAGATGCATGACCGGCAGCAGTTCCGGCGTGCGGCGGTAGCGGGCGCGATAGGTGACGATCGAGTTGGCCGCCTCGAGCAGCCATTCGAGCATGCGTTCGCGGTCCCGTTCGGCCGTCTGCAGAACCTCCGACACCAGCGCGGACAGGCCGGCGAGGCGCTCGATGCGACGCCCCAGGATCAGGAATCGCCAGCCCTCGTCGCGGGTCATGTCGTCCATCGCGAAGCCGGCCAGCGAGATGCAGTTCAGCATGACCTGGTCGAGCGCGCCGAGTGCCTGGTCCAGCGTGACCGGCGGGGGTTTCAGCGCGGTCTCGAGCCGGTTGAGCACGTGCCAGTTGTCGGAAGACAGGCGCTCGCGCACATGATTGGCATTGATCGCGAGCGCGCGCAGGTTGGAAGCCACCGATCCCGGTTGGGCGAGGTCCGAGACCGCGGACAGCAACCGGGCTTCGACCGAGGGTTCCTCGCGCACCTCGTCGGTCGGGTCGTCGTCTTCACTCGGATCCGTCAGCGCGCCGACCCGCCGGGCTGCGTGCAACAGTCCCGACAGTTCCTGATCGACCTCGTCGGGGCCGCCGCTCACCCGGGTCAGTGCGGCACGCAGCAGGCGGGTCGACGATTCGACTCGCTCGGAGTGACGCCCCATCCAGAACAGGTTCTCGCCGACCCGCGACGGGATGTCGGTACCGGTGCACAGGAGGTCGATGACGCCGAGCCGCTCCTTGATCAGCGTCGCGCGCTGCACCGGCCCTTCGGCCTGCACCCAAGTGTCCTTGGACATTCCGCCGCGCTGCATCGAGATGACCTCGATGCCGCTGCTCGGTGCGACCCGCGTGAGCGCGCCGGGCATCACCACATAGCCGTCCGGCGTGGCGGTCGCAAACAGGCGAAGTCCGACCGAGCGCGGAGTCAAGCGTTGCGCCGCGTTGCCGGTCCATACCGGCGCCTGTGACAGACGCACCCATTCCTGCGCGACATAGGCATGCGGCTGGGCCTTGATGCTCGCGATCAGTTGCCTGCGCTCCTCCCCCTTGAGCTGGTGCCCGAACACCGCTTCCATGCGCATGCTGGCGAAGGCGGGCTTGATGACCAGTTCGTCGAGATTTCCGAGGACGTGTTCCAGCGCCGGCGCCTCGCCACACCACCAGGTCGCGACCGACGGCATCGCAAGCGGTTCGCCGAGCAGGCGTTGCGCGATGTCGGGCAGGAAGCCGAACAATGCGGCACTCTCGAGCACGCCGCTGCCCAGCGCATTGGCCATCAACACCCGGCCGGCGCGCACCGCACCGAGCAGGCCCGGTACGCCGAGTGCGGAGTCCGCACGCAGTTCGAGCGGATCGCAGAAGTCGTCGTCAAGCCGCCGCAGAATCGCGTGCACACGACGCAGGCCGCGCAGGGTCTTCAGATAGACCGTGTCGTTGCGTACCGTCAGGTCCTGGCCTTCGACCAGCGGAAAACCCAGGTAGCGGGCGAGGAAGGCGTGCTCGAAATAGGTCTCGTTGTACGGTCCGGGTGTCAGCAGCACGCACAGCGGCGAGTCCCCATCGGCGGGCGCCATGCGGGCGAGACCATCCTGGAAGCTGCGAAAGTAGCCGGACAGTTTCTGCACGTGCAGATTGCGGAACGCATCCGGAAAGGCCTGCGACACCACGATGCGGTTCTGCAGTGCGTAACCGGTGCCTGACGGTCCCTGGGTGCGATCGGCTATGACCCACCAGTTGCCATCGGGCGAGCGGGCCAGGTCCACCGCGTACATGTGGAGGTAGCGTCCGCCCGGAGGGGTCGCGCCCTGGCAGGGCCACTTGAAACCCCGCTGCCCGAACACCAGTGCCGGCGGGAGCAGCCCTTCGGCGATCAGGTGCTGCGGTCCGTACAGGTCGGCCAGCACCGCATCGAGCAGCTCCGCGCGTTGCGCCACGGCGGCGGACAGCGACCGCCACTCCTGGGCGCTGATGATCAGCGGCAACATGTCGATCTCCCACGGGCGCTTGATACCCTTGGGGTCGGCATAGACGTTGTAGGTGACGCCGTCGGACTCGATCGCCTCGGCGACGAAGCCCGAACGCTGCTCGAGCGCACTCTCCGGCAGCATTTCCAGGCGTCGTGCGAAGGCCTCCCAGTGGGGACGGGGAACGCCCCTGCCGACCAGCATCTCGTCGAAGCGGTCAGCTGAGAACGGATAGGCGTCAATCAGGCCTGCGGGCATCGAGTGGGCACCAGGTGCCGCACCGGCGGGAGCCGGCGCGCAAGACGAAGATCAGTATTGTCGCAGATCCAGTGTGAATGGGAACTCCGGGTTTACGCGCGGCTCACCGACCTGCATCGGCCCCGGGGTGTGTCCGATGCGGAAGTAGCGCGCCATGCGTCGGCTTTCCGCCTCGAAGGCGTTGACCGGCAGGGTTTCGTAACTGCGGCCGCCCGGATGCATCACGTGATACTGGCATCCCCCGAGGCTTCGGTTCGTCCAGGTATCGACGAAGTCGAACGTGAGTGGGCTGTCCACCCCTATGGTCGGATGCAGGCAGGACGGCGGTTGCCATGCGCGGTACTTGACCCCGGCGACGAACTCGCCGACCGTGCCGGTCGACTGCATCGGGATCGGTACGCCGTTGCAGGTGACGCGATAGCGCTCGGGCGCGACGCCGGTGATCTTGACCTGCAGGCGCTCGACCGATGAATCCACGTAGCGCACGGTTCCGCCGACCGAACCTTCCTCGCCCATGACATGCCAGGGCTCCAGCGCGGTCCGCAGGTCCAGCGTCATGCCCTTGATCCTGTAGTCTCCGATGCGCGGGAAACGGAACTCCAGATGCGCAGCGAACCAGTCGACCTCGACCGGAAAGCCGGCCTCGCGGGTCTCGTCGATGACATCCGCGAAGTCCTGCCAGATGAAGTGCGGCAGCAGGAAGCGATCGTGCAGCTCGGTTCCCCAGCGCACCAGGCGGGGCGGTGCGTACGGCGTCTTCCAGAAGCGTGCGACCAGCGCGCGCAGCAACAGCTGCTGGGTGAGGCTCATGCGCGCATGCGGCGGCATTTCGAAGGCGCGCATCTCCAGCAGGCCCAGACGCCCGGTCGGACCGTCGGGCGAATACAGCTTGTCGATGCAGAATTCGGCGCGATGGGTGTTGCCGGTGATGTCGGTCAGCAGGTTGCGCATCAGCCGATCGACGATCCACGGCGGGCAGCCGTCCCGGTCCTCGGCGATCAGCCGGTTCATCTCGCGGAATGCGATCTCGATCTCGAACACCGCATCGTTGCGCGCTTCGTCGATGCGCGGCGCCTGCGAACTCGGCCCGATGAACAGGCCCGAGAACAGGTAGGACAGGCTGGGATGGTTGTGCCAGTAACTGACCAGGCTGCGCAGCAGGTCGGGTCGGCGCAGGAACGGCGAGTCGGCCGGCGTGTCGCCGCCGAGCACGAAATGGTTGCCGCCGCCGGTACCGGTATGGCGTCCGTCGATCATGAACTTCTCGGTCGTCAGGCGCGAGAAGTGCGCGGCGTCGTAAAGGTGCGTGGTCTGCTCGACCAGGTCGTTCCAGCTGTGGGCGGGTTGGACATTGACCTCGATCACGCCCGGGTCGGGGGTGATCCTGAACTGGCGAATGCGCGGATCGCGCGGCATTTCGTAACCCTCGAGCAGCACCGGCTGGTCGAGCGCGGCCGCGGTCGATTCGATCGCCGAAACGAGTTCCAGATAGTCCTCGACCGCCTCGGTCGGCGGCATGAAGATGTAGAGCACGCCGTTGCGCACCTCGGCGCACATCGCGGTGCGGGTGACCCAGCTGGCCGATTCCTTTTGCGTCGGGGCGCGATGGGCGCCGCTGGCGGGCGCGTGCGGCGTGCTGCCCGCGACCGGGCCGGGATGAAGCGCGGGTGTCCGGCGCGCCGGGTCGATCGCGATGCGCTCGGGTGCGAACCGGGCGCTCAGCTCCGCATGGGGCGGCATCACGCGTTGCTGCTCGAACGGATCCGGTTGATGCATCCACGGATAGTCCTCTTCGCTGACCCAGGGCAGCGAATCCAGCGGCAGGCGGTAGCCCAGAGCGGAATCGCCCGGGATCAGATAGCAGCGCTCCTCGCGCAAGAACCACGAACCACTCTGCCAGCCGCCGCTGCGCGGGTTGCGCCCGATCGGCAGCACGTGCCCGGTCGCCTTGTCCAGGCCACGCTCGAACGACTTGCGCAGGCGTTCGCGCTCCAGCGGATCGTCCAGCCGGGCGTCGAACGGATCGACGTTCGAGGGCAGGCGGCGCTCCCGCCACAGGTAGTACAAGGTGTCTTCGTAGGCCGGAAAGACGTGCTTGCCATCCACGCCCAGGCGGTCCGCGATGCCGGTCAGGAAGCGCGCGGCGGTCGCCTCGTCCACGTCGTAGTCGGTGCGCTCGTCCGCGATCAGGGCCGGATCGGCCCAGATCGGTTCGCCATCCTTGCGCCAGAAGCAGTTCAGCGACCAGCGCGGCAGCTGTTCGCCCGGATACCACTTGCCCTGGCCGAAATGCACCAGGCCCTTGGGCCCGTACCTGTCGCGCATGCGGTGATAGAGATCGGCTGCGAGCAGGCGCTTGGTCGGACCGAGCGCGTCGGTGTTCCACTCCGCGCCATCCGGGTCGTCGATCGACACGAAGGTCGGTTCGCCGCCCTGTGTCAGGCGCACGTCCATCTCATCGAGCTGAGCGTCGATCGCATGCCCGAGCCGTTCGATCTCGGACCACTGTGCTTCGGAGTAGGGCTTCGTGACCCGCGGGGCTTCCCAGATGCGGGCGACCGCCATCCGGTGTTCGAACGACACCTCGCATTCTTCGAGGCCGCCACTGATCGGTGCGGCCGAGAACGGGTCCGGTGTGCATGCGAGCGGAATGTGCCCCTCGCCGGCGAACAGACCCGAGGTCGGGTCCAGACCGATCCAGCCCGCGCCCGGAAGATAGACTTCGCACCAGGCGTGCAGATCGGTGAAGTCCGCTTCAGGGCCGGACGGGCCGTCGAGTGCCTTCACGTCGGCCTTCAGCTGGATCAGGTAGCCGGACACGAAGCGCGCCGCGAGGCCCAGATGCCGCAGCAGTTGAACCAGCAACCAGGCCGAATCCCGGCACGAGCCGGAGCGCTTTTCCAGGGTCTCCTCCGGGGTCTGCACGCCGGGCTCGAGCCGGATCAGATAGTCGATGTGCTCGAACAGCGCATGGTTCAAATCCACCAGGAAGTTGACGCTGGCCTTGTCCTCGCGGTCGATGCCGTTCAGCCACGCGGCGAACTTCGGCGTCAGGGGCAGCTTCTTGAAGTAGGGCGCGAGTTCGTCCTTCTGCCAGCTCTCGTACTCGAACGGAATCGTCTCGGCATAGGACTCGAGGAAGAAGTCGAAGGGGTTGATCACCGCCATCTCGGCGACCAGGTCCACCTCGATCGAGAACTCGGTGGTCTTCTCCGGAAACATCAGCCGCGCCAGGTAATTCGCCTGCGGGTCCTGCTGCCAGTTGATGAAGTGTCCAGCCGGCAGTATTCGCAGCGAGTAACTCAGTATCCGGCTGCGGCTGTGCGGGCAGGGTCGAAGCCGTATCGTCTGCGGACCGAGATTGATCGGACGGTCGTAGCTGTAACGTGTGACGTGATTGAGTGCTACATGAATCGACATGGATGACCTCTTGATCGGAACGGCTCCGCGAGTCGGAGCAAGTCCTGCGCCAGACGCAGCGATGATGCATTCAAGTTCCGCATGTCAGCCGCGAAGCGCGGCATGCGAGGACCGAGGCGAGGTGCGACCGTCGCGCAACGCACCATGTCGGGGCGGCCGCGTTCGTCAAGGCACCGTTGTGGGCGATCGACCTGCCTGAACTTCGTCGCTAAACTGGAATCTTTGGAACAATGATCACACAAAAGGCGACATTGATGAGCGTCATGGACTCGATACGCGCGAACCACGCGCGTCTGACCGACCTGAGGCGGGATATTCACGCTCATCCCGAACTGGCGTTCGCCGAACACCGCACCGCCGGGCGAGTCGCCGACCATCTCGAGGCACTCGGAATCGAGGTGCATCGCAACGTGGGCCGGACCGGCGTGGTCGGTGTCGTGCGCGGCGGACGAGGCCTCAGGGCGATCGGGCTGCGTGCGGACATGGATGCGCTGCCGATGCAGGAGCGCAACACCTTCGCGCATCAGTCGCGTCACGCCGGCTGCATGCACGCCTGTGGCCACGATGGACACACGACGATGCTGCTGGCCGCCGCGGATGTACTCGCGACCCGGCCCGATTTCGATGGCGTCGTCTACCTGATCTTCCAGCCGGCCGAGGAGGGTGAGGCGGGTGCACAGGCGATGATCGACGACGGACTGTTCGAGCGTTTTCCGATGGAGGCCGTGTTCGGCATGCACAACTGGCCGGGCCTGCCGGCCGGACAGATCGCGGTGCATGCCGGGGCGGCGATGGCCAGTGCAGATCGCTTCGACATCACGGTGCTGGGGCACGGCGCCCATGCGGCGATGCCCCACCTGGGCAATGACCCGATCGTCGCCGCGGCGGCGCTGGTGCAGTCGGTGCAGACCATCACCAGCCGCACGCTCGATCCGCTCGATGCGGCGGTGGTGTCGACGACGCTGTTCCATGCCGGCGAAGCCTACAACGTGATCCCTGACCGGGCCCAGCTGTCGGGCACCGTGCGCGCGTTCCGGCCCGAGGTCCAGTCCATCGTCGAGGCGCGGCTGCGCGAACTGTGCGCCGGCATCGCGGCCGCGCATCGCGTGAAGATCGACATCGAATACCGGCGCGGCTACCCGCCGACGGTCAACACGTCGGACGAGGCCGCGCTGTGTGCCGAGGTCGCCGCTGCACTGGTCGGGCCGGAGCAGGTCGTGACCGACGCCCGTCCCAGCATGGGGGCGGAGGACTTCGCGTACTTCCTGCAGCACAGGCCGGGCTGCTATGTGTGGATCGGGAACGGGCCGGACGAAGGGGGCTGCATGCTGCACAACCCGAATTACGACTTCAACGACGATATCATTCCGGTCGGGGGCGCGTACTGGGTGGAACTGGTGAAACGGATTCTGCCGGCCACGGGCTGAACCAAGCGGCCGATCGCCCGTCCACCCACCCATGAAAACCGTACGTCTTGCTTTCCGCATGATGCTGCGCGACCTGCGCGCCGGCGAACTCCATCTGCTCGGTCTGGCCATCCTGATCGCGGTCGCCAGCCTGACCAGCGTGGGCTTCCTGGCCGACCGGGTCGCACGCGGGCTCGATCGCGAAGCGAACCAGTTGCTCGGCGGGGATCTGCTGCTGCGCGCCGATCAACCCTGGGGCACCACGTTCCACGACGAGGCCCGCAGACGCGGGCTGGAAGTCGTCGACACGGTGCTGTTCACCAGCATGGTCAGCACCGAGGAGGAGGCGCAGCTGGCCGGCGTGAAGGTGGTCGAGCCGGGTTACCCGCTGCGCGGGGCGGTGCGGATCGCGCCGGGCCCCAATCAGCCGGATGAACTGGCCGAGCGGGTGCCCGAGCGGGGCGAGGTGTGGCTGGACGAGCGCCTGTTCTCGACGCTCGGCGTCGCGGTCGGCGAAACGGTCGGGCTGGGTCTGCTCGAATTCCGGGTCGGCGGCATGGTCACCTTCGAGTCCGATCGCGGTGCGAACTTCTTCAGCCTTTTGCCGCGCGCAATCTTCAACGTTGCCGATCTGGCCGACTCGGGCCTGCTCGTGGCAGGCAGTCGCGCGACCTGGCGCCTGCATGTCGCGGGCGACCTCCAGTCGGTCGAGGCTTTCGAACGCTGGGCGACCCAGAATCTTGAACGCGGGCAGGCGGTGGAGACGATCGAGAATGCGCGACCCGAGGTGCGCGGGGCGCTCGATCAGGCTCAGCGTTTCCTGCGCCTGGCCGCCTTGCTGTCGGTGATCCTGGCAGCGGTGGCGGTCGGCCTGTCGGCCCGCCGCTTCATGCGGCGCCATCTGGACGGTTGTGCGGTGATGCGCTGCGTTGGCGCTAAACAGTCGCAAGTGCTGCGCATCGTGGTCGGCGAATTCATCTTCTTCGGAATGTTCGCCGCGCTGCTTGGCTCGGCGCTGGGCTGGATGGTGCAGTTCGCGCTGGTCATGGTGCTGGCCGAGCTGATGCAGGTCGAGCTGCCGCCGGCGTCGCTGGTGCCGCTCGCGCACGGGCTGGTGGTCGGTCTGGCCCTGCTGGTCGGCTTCGTGCTGCCGCAACTGCTGCGCCTGGGCAAGGTGTCGACGCTGAGAGTGTTGCGGCGCGAACTGGGCGGGGTGGAGTCGGCCAGCGGCACCGCCTGGGTGCTGGGCGCGGTCGTGTTGTTCGGCATCGTCTTCTGGATCGCCGGCGACTTCAGGCTGGGTGTGATGGTGGCCGTCGGTTTCGCGGTCGCGCTCGGCATGTTCGCTCTCGCCGCGTGGCTGCTGTTGCGCGGCCTGTCACAACTGAAGGGGCAGGGCAGCCTGCGAGGCGGCGGCTGGCGCTACGGGCTCGCTTCATTGAACCGACGCATCGGCGCGAGCGTGATCCAGATCAGTGCGCTCGGTCTGGGCATGGCCGCGCTGTTGCTGCTCACGCTGATACGCGGCGATCTGCTCGAGAACTGGCGTCAGATGACGCCCGCGGATGCGCCGAACCGCTTCATCATCAACATCCAGCCCGACCAGCGCGACGCTGTGTCGAACCACTTCGTCGCCAACGGGTTCGTTGCGCCCGATATCCTGCCGATGATCCGCGGCCGGCTGGTCGCGGTCAACGACCGGCCGCTCAACCCGGACGAATACGACGATGTGCAGACCCGCCGGCTGGCCGAGCGCGAGTTCAATCTGAGCTACGCCGCGCGCTTGCCCGAAACCAACGTCGCCGTCGCCGGGCGGTGGCACGGCGCCGATCGCACGCCGCAGTTCTCGATCGAGAAGGGCCTGCTCGAGACCTTCGGCCTGCGGCTCGGCGACCGGGTGCGCTTCGACATCGCCGGGCGCCTGGTCGAGGCGCCGATCACCAGTGTGCGCGAGCTCGAGTGGGATTCGATGCGTGTGAACTTCTTCTTCATCGCGGCCGAGGGCATGCTCGACAACGACCCGGCCAGCCTCGTGACCGCATTTCATCTGCCGCCGGGCGAGCACGCCTTCACCACCGGACTGATCAACCGCTTTCCCAACCTGTCGGTCATCGATGTCGCCGCGGTGATTGCGCAGGTGCAGGCGGTGACCGACAAGCTGGTGCTGATCGTGCAGTTCGTGTTCGGTTTCGCGGTGCTGGCGGGGCTGACGGTGCTGTATGCGGCGCTGCAGTCCACCCACGACGAACGCGACTTCGAACTCGCGATGCTGCGCACCCTTGGCGCGCGCAATCGCCAGCTTCGCCAGGCCTTGCTGGCCGAGTTCGCGGTGCTCGGAGCGGCCGCTGGTGTGCTGGCCGGGCTGGGCGCGACCGCGATCGGCTGGGCGCTGGCGCACTACGTGTTCAAGATGGCCTATATCCCCAGCCTGCTGCCGATGACACTCGCCACCGCGGTGGGGGTCGCCGGCGTAGTGGCCGGCGGGTGGCTCGGAACCCGCCATCTGCTCGCGCGACCACCGCTGACCAGCTTGCGTGCGCTCGCGTGACGGACTGTTACGGATGGTGGAGCCATGGCAATCTCATGGACGTATAGCATCCTTCCAGCGTCGATATCGCGGCTCACGCCGCGCCCGCGGTGGTTGCTCGACGAACCCGGTGCGCTCGGTTCGTGCGGCAAGCGGGGGTAATTCCGGGCTCGAAGACCGCGCCTATCGAATCAGCGGTGCACCACAACGCCTTCGATCGGGTCGAACGCATCCTTCCATGGTGCCGCGACGATCCGCTGGCGCGCCATGTCATACCCCGCCTGCCAGCGCGCGGCAATGCCCTCCGCGGTGAAGTCGAGGTCCTTGGTGTGATCCTCGCCGGGAAGCTCGGGCACCCGCATTTCGAGTACGTGCATGACGGTGCCGCAGCCCCAATCGAGCAGTCCTTCGGCGGCGCTCCTGGCCTTATCCGGTAGCAGCTTGCCCAGTTCGCGCACGACATGGCGCAGATGGTGAATCTCGCGCTGCTGCTCGATGTGATGATCGGCACGGCTGGAGAACTGGATGTCCTTCAGTCGACTCATGACCTCGCCGATCGACGCTGGGGCCTCGCCTTCCTGTTGCCACAGTCGCGCCGAAAAGATCAGGGAGTCACGACGCGGCTGATCGTCCATCACCGCTTCGATTGGCGTGTTGGAGTAAATGCCTCCGTCCCAATAGGGTGATCCATCAATCATCACTGCCGGGAATGCGGGCGGTAGCGCGCCGGAGGCGAGCACATGTTCCACTCCGACGCGCTCGTGGCGACTGTCAAAATAGCGCATCCGGCCGCTTTGGACGTTCACGGCACCCAGGGTGAGCCGCAGGCCACTCTGGCCTTCGGGGGAAAACTCCATCAGCGAGGCGAGCGTTTCACGCAACGGCCTGGTGCCGTAATACGCGGCGTTGGTCACGCCCAGTGGCGCACCCGTGCTCATCCATGCGGCCGGATTCGGCTCGAAGAAGCCGGGGATACCGCGCGATACGGCGCCCAGGTTGTGCATCAGCGGCCCCAGGCCCAGCGCGTTCCAGTAGCGCGCCGACACCGAGCCGTCGGCCACCAGATCCCAGAACTGGCGCAGGCGCTGCAGACGATTGGCGGGCGTGTTGCCCGCGATCAGTGCGCCGTTGATGGCGCCGATCGACGTGCCCACGATCCAGTCCGGCTCTATGCGCGCCTCGTGCAGCGCCTCATACACGCCGGCCTGGAAGGCCCCCAGTGCGCCACCGCCCTGCATGACCAGCACGACCTGGCCCGGCAGCCCGTCCCTGGGCAGCGCATCGACGCGACATTGATCGGCTGCAGAGCTTTGCGAAGTACTTCTTTTGCGTGTGCCTGTCATGGGTGCCTGTCCTCGGAACCGGATGATCCGGTCAGCAGATAATCGTGCAGAACCCGCCCATAGGGCAGGGTCAGGTCGGCGACGAAGTGAAGACCGCCGAGCGGCTTGCGCACCGGCAGGTCGGCCACAGGCGCGTTCGCGTGCGGCACCAGGTGCAGCCGCGCCGGGCCCGACCAGGCGCCCTTTACGGTGATGTCGGTCAGGTTGTACGCGACGAGCTGCGCGATCGACAGCTCCCCGTCCACTCCGGGAATGAGCTTCAGATTCACCTGGGTCTTGCTCATCTTGGCCACGATGGAGGCCGACGAGCATTGTTTCTGGCCGAGAACGTCGTACAACAGGTGCTGGTGCTTGTAGCCCATGGTACCCACCGCCACCCGCAGCCCGGCGTAGTCCAGCGTGCCGGTGAGGGTGTCATGCACGACGCCGAGCGTAGGCAGTCCGCGCTTTTTCGGGAATCCCCAGATTTCACGTCCGCCCGCGATCGGCGATTCGGCGTCCAGATACATCTGGGCGGTAAAGTTGACATGCTCGCCCTGATGGAGGGCCGGAATCACGACACCGGACTCGGTGTAGCTGCCGAAGCCGGCCGAGTCCGGCATGAGGATAAATTCGTAGAGCACGGTGTTGCTGCCGTCCGGTTCGAGCGGTTCGGGCAATGCGGCGCGGATCGCATCGGGGTCCGACTCGTAGGTGATGATCAGGTATTCGCGATCAATGAAGCGGTATGGTCCGCGCGGATAGGACGGAGAGGCTGCCGGCATCGAGGCCAGCGCGAGAATGTCGTCGTGGTTCACCGATGCGTGCTCATTGCGCCGTCCAGCCGCCGTCGATCGACATCAGCGCGCCGGTGATCGATTCGGCCGCATCGCTGGCCAGGTAGCTGGCGAGCGACGCGATCTGCTCCACCGTGACGAACTGCCGGGTGGGCTGGCCCGCCAGCATCACCGTATCGACCACTTCCTTCTCTGCGATCCCGCGCTCCTTGGCGGTATCGGCGATCTGATTCTTCACCAGCTCGGTCCAGACATAGCCAGGGCAGATTCCGTTGACCGTGATGCCGGCTTCGGCGACTTCGAGCGCAACGGATTTGGTCAGCCCGGCGATGCCATGCTTGGCCGCGACGTAGGCCGACTTGAAGGGAGAAGCGACCAGCGCGTGGGCCGACGCGACCTGGATGATGCGTCCCCACTTTTTGCGCTTCATGCCAGGCAGCGCGAGCCGGATGGTGTGAAAGGCGGAGGTCAGGTTGATCGCGATGATCGCGTCCCACTTGGCCACCGGAAACTCGTCGACCGGGGCGACGAACTGGATACCGGCGTTGTTCACCAGAACATCCACGCCACCGAACTTGGTCTCGATCTCCTCGAACATGGCCTCGATCGTCTCTGGGCGGCTCATGTCGGCGCCGTTGTAGCGCACCTCAACGCCGTATTCCGTGGCCAGTCGCGCGCGAATCGCCTCGATCTCGCCAGCGTCGCCGAACCCGTTGAGCACGATGTTCGCGCCTTCGCTGGCCAGCTTTTCGGCGATTCCCAGGCCGATGCCGCTCGTCGATCCGGTCACAAGTGCAGTTTTTCCTGAAAGCATGTTGAAATTTTCCCCGGTGTTTGCTCGCGAACCGCCGATTGGCCGGACCGGCCTCGCGGTCTGCGGGCATAAGCTATAGACGTCGGCGGAGGTCCGTTCCTTACTGCGGAATGTCCGTCGGCGAGCGCGGAAACCGTTGCGATGCATGGAGTTCGGAAATGGCCATGTCGGTGCCCCGACCGTTCATCATTCTCGCCTGCGCTGCCGCGCTCCGCTCCGACATCGTAGCGGCTCCCGATCGACCAAAAGGTCTTGCGCGGTGTGAGCGGGTCGGCTCATGTTTAGACGCCGGCCGTTCATTGGGTCGCCTCGCTGGTGAAGAGGTGGTTGATGGGAATCCATCAGGGGTCAGTGCAGCAAGGCCAACTGGATTACTATCTTGAATAATTCGTTTTTCGGTTCAATCTTCGTAGCTCAAGGGTACGTGGGTCGCTGTTCTATCGACTCATGGAGCAGGCCGTCCGCACGTCGCCGATTACCTGCGCGGATGTGACCCGGAAAAGAGAATCCAGAGAGAAAAAGGGGCTTGGTGGAGCTAAGTTGAATAGCCCACAATTTCATACAGTATCAACGGATGATCCGGTGCGCGAACGCGCGTTCCTGACGATGGGGTCTGCATGGATTGGTTGTCCCGACTGCCGGCGATCGAGCAGGAAACCTGGCTCGTCGCTTTCGCGCTGCTGCTGTCGCTGGTGCTCGGCGTGCTTGCGATGCTGCTCAGGCTGGGGCGCCTTGAACGCCGGCTCGACCAGCGCATCGGCATGGCGGTCGAGGAGTCGAACGGCGCCCACTACCGCGCCTTCGTCGCCGACCTGCATCAGGCGCTGGAGCGCCAGACCGACCGGATGACGCTGCAGGCCGGGCAGGGCGCCGAGCGGATCGGCGCGACGCTGGAGCGCGGGCAGCAGGCCGACCGCCACGCGCTGCATCAGCTCCACGCCGACCTGCAGGCGAAGTTCGCGGTGCAGCGCGAGGAGGTCGGCGAGCGCCTGCTTGCGCTGGGGGCCGCGGTCAATAACGCACACGAACGTTTTCGTGGCGAAGTGCTGGAGCAGGTGCTGACCCGGCTGTCCATGCATGCGCGGGCGGATCGCGAACTGCTGCAGGACGGCCTGAAGACGGCCTCCGGTCAGCTCGCGACCAGCATGGAGGCCCTGTCCCGCACGATCGACGACCGCCTCGAGCAGATCACCGGTCATGTCAATCAGCGCCTGGACGAGGGTTTTCGCAAGACCAACGAGACTTTCGCCAACGTGATGGCGCGGCTGGCGACGATAGACGAGGCGCAGAAGAAGATCGACGGGCTGACCACCAACGTCGTGAGCCTGCAGGAACTGCTCGGCGACAAGCGCGCGCGCGGCGCCTTCGGCGAGGTGCAGCTCGAGGCGCTGGTGCGCAACATGCTGGCCCCCGAGGCCTTCGCGTTCCAGGCGGTGCTGTCGAACAACACCCGCGTCGACTGCCTGCTGAAGCTGCCCGAGCCGACCGGCCTGGTCGCCGTGGACGCCAAGTTCCCGCTCGAGAACTACCACCGCATGCTCGACGGCAGTACCGGGGACATGGACCGCCGCCTCGCGGCCACCGCATTCCGCGCGGACGTGAAGCGCCACATCGATGCGATCGCGACCAAGTACATCATCGCTGGCGAGACATCCGACGGCGCGCTGATGTTCGTGCCGGCCGAGGCCGTGTTCGCCGAGATTCATGCCTATCACCCGGAGCTGGTCTCGCACGCACAGGCCCGGCGGGTGTGGGTGGTGTCGCCGACCACGCTGATGGCGGTCCTCAACACCGCGCGGGCGGTGCTCAAGGACGTCGAGACGCGCAAGCAGATACACGTGATCAAGGATGCGCTCGGCAAACTCGCGAAGGATTTCGTGCGCTTCGACGAACGCATGAACGCGCTGGCCCGCCATATCGAGCAGGCGAACAAGGACGTGCAGGACGTGCAGGTGAGCTCGCGCAAGATCACCGCGCATTTCCACAAGATCGAATCGGCCCAGCTCGACGAGATCGAACACAGGGACTGATCGTCGCGCGGTTGGCGGGCGCGCGCACCGCGCGGTCGCGTCCCCGACCGGGTGGCCGTCGCGTCAGCCGCCGATGTAGGACATCTCGATCTTGCGTTGCTTGGCAGTGTTGGCGGTGCGGATCTCCGAATAGCGATCGTCGCGCCGCGTCCAGACCACGCCGATCGCGCGATCGATGTCCTCATCGGATGCGCCGTCGCGCAGCAATGCGCGCAGGTCGTGGCCGCCCTGCGCGAACAGACAGGTGTAGAGCTTGCCCTCGGTCGACAGGCGGATGCGGGTGCAGGTGGAGCAGAAGGCCTGGGTCACCGACGAGATCACGCCGATCTCGCCCGAACCGTCACGATAGCGCCAGCGCTCGGCGACCTCGCCGACATAGTTCGGATCCACCTGTTCCAGCGGAAACACCGCGTCGATGCGCTCGACGATGTCGCGCGACGGCACGACCTCGTCCATCTTCCAGCCGTTGGAACTGCCCACATCCATGAACTCGATGAAGCGCACGATGTGACCGCTGCCGCGGAAATGGCGGGCCATGTCCACGACACCCGCGTCATTGACGCCGCGCTTGACCACCATATTGACCTTGACCGGCCCCAGGCCGGCTTCGGCGGCCGCATCTATGCCCTTCAGCACCGACGAGACCGGGTAGTCCGCGTCGTTCATCGCGCGAAAGGTCGGATCGTCGATCGCGTCCAGACTGACCGTGACCCTGTGCAGGCCGGCCCGCTTCAGCGTCCTGGCCATCTTCGGCAACAGTACGCCGTTGGTGGTCAGCGTCAGTTCCACGCCTGGCAGCGTGGCTAGCATCTCGATCAGGTTCTCGACATGCTTGCGCAGCAGCGGTTCGCCGCCGGTGATGCGGATCTTGCGCACCCCGCGTGCGGCGAAGACCCGCGCGATGCGGGCGATCTCCTCGAAACTGAGCAATTCGGTGCGCGGCAGGAACGGGTAGTCCTTGCCGAACACCGAACGCGGCATGCAATAGACGCAGCGGAAATTGCAGCGGTCGGTGACCGAGATGCGCAGATCCCGCACTTCGCGACCCCGCAGATCGGCAAACGGACCCTCGCCGATCGCCGGCTGCGCCTGCGCCGCGTGTAGCAGATCGGTGTCGGCCGAACCGGCGTGTATCGGGATGATCCTCATGTCTCGGTGCCCCGGGGCTCTTGTTGTTGTCGTGTATCGTACGCTGCGTCTGAGTGCTTGACCACGGCTGCGCAAAACGGTTTCCAGGACCGCCGCATGGGTCGCTGTCGACGGATGCTGCGCGAGCTGCGCATGGATGCGCACAAATCCCGTGCCCGCCGGGGTAGGATTATCCGCACGCACGTCATCGGCGCAAGCCACCCGCACCCGGCTGCGCTATCACGCGGACGCGGCGCGCTCACAGCCGACCATGGAGAACAACAACACATGCCACAGATCAACGAGCTGTCCGTGGAAAAACTGCGCACCCGATGCGACCCCGACATGTTCGAATTCGACACGACCGCCAGCCTCGCCGATCTTCCCGAGGGGCTGGAGCAGGCCCGCGCGGACGAGGCGCTGCGCTTCGGCCTCGCGATGAAGCACCCGGGCTACAACGTGTTCGTGCTCGGCGAGTCCGGCACCGGACGCCATGCGATCGTGTTCCGCCTGCTGAAGGAACTGGCCGACCCTGGCGAGGTGCCCCCCGACCTGTGCTATGTCCATAATTTCGACGATCCGCAGCGTCCGCGGCTGCTGACGCTGCCCGCCGGTCGCGGCGGTCAGTTCAGAACCGACATGCTGACTTTCGTGCGCGACCTGGGTCCCGCGATCGACGCCGCACTGGACAGCGAGACCCATGTCAACCGCATCGAGGCCCTGCAGGAGGCGCACAAGGCCCGCGAGGAAGAGGGGTTGCGCGAACTGAAGGAGGCTTGTGCGGCCGACGCCGTGTCGTTGCTTCAGACGCCGGAGGGGTTCGTGTTCGCGCCCACCCGCGAGGGGCAACCGATGTCGCCCGAGGACTTCGACGCGCTGCCGGCCGACGAGAAGTCGGCGATCGAGGAAAAGGTTGGGCACTGGAGCGATCGACTGGCCGATCTGCTGGAGGAGTTTCCTGGCTGGCGCAAGGCCTTGTACGAATCGTCCTGCCGTGCCGAGCGCGAGGCGCTGGCGCCGACCGTCGCCCACCTGTCGCGCGACCTGCGGGAACGCTATGCCGATCTCGAGCAGGTGCTGGCCTTTCTGGACGCGGTGCAGAACGACCTGCTCGACAGCGGTGCGAACTGGGGCAGCAGCGACGGCGACGAAGACGAGGTTCGCGAGGAGGAAGCCAGCAAGCGCTTCCATCGCTATCAGGTCAAGCTGCTCGTCGACAACGCCGACACGCAGGGCGCGCCGGTGGTGTATGAGGACAACCCCGGCTTTGGCAGCCTGATCGGCCGGATCGAGCACGTCGTGCATATGGGCAACCAGGTGAGCCATTTCAACCTGATCCGGGCCGGCGCGATGCACCGTGCGCGCGGCGGATACCTGGTGGTCGATGCCGAACGGCTGTTCGCGCAACCCTATGCGTGGGATGGACTCAAGCGCGTACTGCGCAACCGCGAGATCCGCATCGAGCCGCCGGCCGAGGCACAGCAGTGGAACTCGATCGTCACGCTCGAGCCCGAGCCGGTGTCCTGCGATCTGAAGGTGATCCTGGTCGGCGATCGCAGCGTGTTCTACCTGCTCAACGAGCACGATCCCGACTTCGCCGAGCTGTTCAAGGTCGCCGCCGACTTCGACGACGAGATGTCGCGCACGCCCGGCAACATCCGTTACTACGCGCATCTGCTCGCGATGCTGGGCCGCAACGCCAGCCTGCTGCCGTTCGACCGCAAGGCGGTGGCGCGGCTGATCGAGCAGGGCGCGCGCCTGGCCGAGGATTCGGGCAAATTGTCGCTCTACACCCGCAAGCTCGCCGACCTGATGCGCGAGGCCGATTTTCATGCGCGTTCGGCATCGCGCGAGCTGGTCTCGCGCGAACACGTCGACTGGGCGATCGCGGCCCGCGCACGGCGTTTCGGGCGGTACGCGGAGCGGGTGATCGAGTCCATCGTCGAGGGCACGACGCTGATCTCCACCGACGGCATGCGTGCCGGGCAGATCAACGGCCTGGTCGTGGTTGAACTGGCCGGCGAGCATTTCGGCCATCCGGTGCGCATCACCGCGACCGCGCGGCTGGGCGACGGTGACGTCGTCGACATCGAACGCGAGACCGAACTGGGCGGGGCGATCCACTCCAAGGGCGTGATGATCCTGAGCGCGTTCCTGGCCGCGCGTTATGCGCGTCACCAGCCGCTGTCGCTGTCGGCCAGCCTCGTGTTCGAACAGTCGTATGCGCAGGTGGAAGGCGACTCTGCGTCGCTGGCGGAGCTGTGTGCATTGTTGTCGGCGCTCGCGGACGTGCCGATCAAGCAGTCGCTAGCGATCACCGGATCGGTGAACCAGTTTGGCGAGGCGCAGGTGGTCGGTGGCGTGAATGAGAAGATCGAGGGCTTCTTCGACCTGTGCGCGATGCGCGGCCTGAACGGCGAACACGGCGTGGTCATCCCGGCTGCGAGCGTGCGCCACCTGATGCTGCGCGACGACGTGGTAGAGGCGGCGCGCAAGGGCCTGTTCCGCATTCACACGGTCGACACCGTCGACGACGCAATGTCCATCCTGACCGGTCTGCCGGCCGGCGTGCCGGACGTGAAGGGCGTGATCCCGCGCGGCACGATCAACCACAAGGTCGCTGCGGCGCTGGACGTGATGGCGGCGGCCCAGAGTGCGTTCTCGGCCGGCCACGACCGGCACCCGCGACGCCGACACAGGGGCGAGGCCTGAACGCATCATCTGCTCTCCCTCCCCTTCAAGGGGAGGGCCGGGGTGGGGATGGGTTGCACTGCGGCTCCCGTAACCCATCCCCCTCCTGACCTCCCCCTTCAATGGGGTGGAATCAGGTGCCCGAACGGACCTCACACATTTTGCTGCCGGCTCAGTAAGATGAATGCAGAAAACCTCCGTGGCAAGGTTGCTCCATGACGATCGCTGCCGACGACGCGGAGCGTCCGGCGGCGCTGCGGCGCATTCCGGGAAGCGCCGGGTGCCGCGCGATCATGGCACGGACATGTTCATGGGCTATGAATTCCGCAACCTCGGCAACGATTGCGACCGCGCGGTGTACCGGCCCGACGAGCGCACGATCATCATCAACACCGCCGCGCCGACGGTGCAGCTCTATGTGGATGGTCGCGGCTACTTCCGCGATTCGGCGCGGCTGTTGCTGGCCGAACTATTCATGGACGTGATCTCGGACGAACTGGCGCGACGCATCGTCGAGAAGTCGGGCAGTCAGCACGACGTCGAGGCCTGGCACGCGGCCAAACTGTCGGTCATCCGCCGCTACGGCAGCGACATCCATATGTCCTTTTCCAGCAAATGAGGGGTGCGAACATGCTGATCACGACCACACCGACCGTCGAGGGCAAGACCATCCGCAGCTATCACGGCATCGTGACCGGCGAGGCGATCATCGGCGCCAACTTCCTGAAGGACATGTTCGCGGGCGTGCGCGACTTCGTCGGCGGTCGCGCCGGTTCCTACGAGAAGACGCTGCGGGCGGCACGCGACAACGCGTTCGAGGACATGACCGAAGCCGCCGCGAAGCTGGGCGCCAACGCGGTCGTCGGCGTCGATATCGACTACGAGGTGCTCGGCGAGAAGAACGGCATGCTGATGGTCACCGTGTGCGGAACCGCGGTGCGCATCGACTGACCCTTACCGGGTCGATGCCATTACAGGGGCGTCCGCGGGCTGAAAAGGTGGTGCCGCTCCCACCCGCCCCCGGTCTCAGCGCGACTTCGCATCCCGAGTGAACGAGATCGAGGTCCAGTCCTCGGTGGGATCCAGTTCCAGCGCCGCGCGAAGGTCGTAGCGCACCGCATCGAGAGTCTCCGGATTCGCGTCGCGCTGAGGTGTGGCGTGGTCGCCCCGCAGGTCGATTCCGGCCTAATCCTGCGACAATGGTGCACCAGCGCAACGGACCTAAGCAGGTCGGGGGGGGGGACGGTGAAAGAACTCAGAATCCTGTGGCAACGGCTCGTGACCGATGCGGGAAGCACATGCCCGAGATGTGGCAGCACGCAGCAGGAAATCGAGCGCGCACTCGTCCGGCTGAAGGGCACGCTGGAACCGATGGGTGTCACGCCGGTACTCGCGATTCGCGAGATCGACGAGGCGAGCTTCAAGGCGCAGCCGCTGGAATCGAACCGGGTGTGGATCGCGGGTACACCCTTCGAGGCCTGGCTGGACGGCAGCGTCGGCGCCAGTCCGTGCTGCGACGCCTGCGGCGACTCGGAGTGCCGCACCGTCGAAGTCGATGGGACCCACTACGAGACGATACCGGAGAACCTGCTGGTGCGCGCGGCGCTGATCGCGGCGAGCCAGTTGCTCGATCCGACGCTGTAGCCGGCCGCCAACGGCGTCCAAGGCATGCGGGCTAATGTTCCGCCCGCTCCACCTTGAGCCAGATCGAGCGGTTCTCGCGTTGTTCGGACCGGCCGGTACTGAAGCTGCCGCCCCGCTGGACGAACGCCTCCTCGCGCGTGCCGCCGAGTTCGATCCATTCGCCCAGCGCCCCCTCTACGGTGGTGGTCAGGCGCTGGCTGTCTATCGCCGGAAGTCGTCCCCGCGGTGTCGCCTGCTCGGTCTGCTGCGAGATCTGCACGGTCACGCGGTCGCCGCGCAACCTTGGCTCTGCGTGGAAACCGCTTCCGACATCGCGGTAGGCGATGCTTTCACTGATGACCGCGCCGCCGGGTCCTACCACCACCTCCCGCATCGGTAGCGGCAGCGACCGGCCGACCTGGATGAAGGCCCGTCCGCCATCGATCGTCTGCACCATCTGGGTTGCGCCTGTATTACGCTGGTTGCGCGTGTCCCAGACCCGCAGCTCGCCGCTTGCCTGACGGCTGCCGCCGAGCACGATCTGGCCGCGCGCGGCGGCACCACGATCGGCTTCCATCGTCTGCCGGTCCTGCGCCACCCGGATGATCAATCGCGCCGGGGGTGTGTCGAGGGCCGCCAGTGCCCGCTCGATGTCAGCGCGATTCCGTGGCGAACCGATCATGAAGAGCCGATCGTTCACGCCGGTCAGCGTACCCCCCGGTTCGACCAGCGGCTGCAGCACCGGCAGCACCTCTTCGGCGGTCCGGTGCTTCAGCGGGATGACCTCGAGAGCTTGCGCCTGAGTAATGCCGATCCAGCATAGCAGGCAAAGGCCCAGCAGGGTGTGCAGCGCGTGACGCATGGACTTCTCCTCCGGGGGGAGACGCGTGTATCGGAACGTGATTGCTCGCTTACAGAAGTCATTTTCCAACAGTTTTCCGGATCGTCGCGAACATCGTCACGTAGGCGACGTATTCGTGCGCGGCGAGCGGCAGCGTGCTCGAACTCTGGTGGCAGGCCACGACCGCGTGAGCGACCTCATGTGGGACTGCGCTGCGATACAGGCTGTGATTGGGCAGGGTTCAGGCAGCATGGGTCTCGAACAGTCCGGCCAGCACCGGCGACAGCACGAAGTCGAACTCGGCCGCAAACCGGCGAGCGGTCGGCCGTCCATGTCCAGCACGCGGTCCGACAGGTCGCTGATCTGACCCGCGGCGCGGTCACTTCGGCCCTCCACTCGGGTCAGGTCGTTGTCCTTGTGCAGCGGCGGTGTGACCGGGTAGAAGGGGCCGGCGCTCTGGCTAGGCGTCAGCGCACGCTGCGCTGCGGCGAGTTGCGCGGACAGCAGCGCAGCGCTGCCGCCGAGCACGAGCTGGCGGCGCAGTCGGGAGGGTCGGGACATGGAACAACCTTGGGTGACGGGAAGATGGTCTTGGGACCCACGTCTGGAGGGTGTGTTCCCCGCGGTGGCAGGGATCAGTGGGTGGGTGCCCGTGCCTTCCTATCGTGTTCCGGGCAGCACGCGGTTCACGTGAAGTGCGCTGCCCGGAATCTCCGGAGCAAGCGCCTCGGTCCGCCAGGAGGACGATTCCCGCCCCAACCGTCGTCCTTCTGCCGTAAGCACCTGCATCACCCGTGGATCGAACAGGCGCTCTGTCTGGAGCGGCAACTCGAGGTCGGGTGAAACGGCGACATAGAAGAAATCAGCCTCGGTATCCAGATCCCGTGCGAGCAACTCGACTCCGAACTGCATGTGCCGGAGCGTCACGCGCATCGAATAGCTGGTGAGCACCTCGGCGCTGCGCTTCGCGACCGGCATCCAGGACAGTTTCATCAGCTCCGGATCCACGTCGAGAAAGCCGTTCACGATCATCCAGAAACGCAGCTTCGGCATCGCAGCACCGGGATTCCGCGCGGCGAACGCACGAAACACCTGCACGATCTCGTCGCGATCGAGGCCGACGAATGCCGCCTGGGCAATGGCGCCGTCGGCGTACAGGACCCCGTCGATATCCACCGGGGGAAACGCCGCCGGAATGGCTGCCGAGGATATGAGGCTACGGTGGATCCTGCCCAGGTCCTGGGTTTCGAGCGCCTGCACCGCCATCGGACCCACGTCCCAGATGCGGAAACGGCCGAGATCCAGGTCCGTCGATCCCAGCAGCAGTTTGCGATGCTCGGCGTGCGCTTCGGCAATACCGAGCACGGTGGTCAGATCGATCTCGGATGCGATCCGATCGGCCAATGGCTGACTGTCGAAGAACGACGGTTGCTGCGGAAGGAAGAACAGAAGGCCACGCAGTGTCGCCAGCCGATCGCTGGCCTCCCGATACAACTGGTCGATGCGTTCAATGGAATGATCCGTCCCCAGGAGACTGAACGGCGCGATCAGCGCCCCGGTGCTCACCCCCGTGACGAGGTCGAACTCCGGGCGCTGAAACGACGGATCCTGCACCTCGGACCATCCCTGCAGCACACCGACCCCGAACGCGCCGAACTGCCCTCCACTGGAGAGCATCAGCACCTCATAGGTGAATGGTTCGTCTGATCGGCCCTCGCGCTGTTGTTCGGAAAGGCGATACTCCAGTCGCCGCAGCAGCCGTTCGGCGATTTCGTCCCGCTGTGCCAGTGAATGCGCCTCATGCTCAGCCACGCGCTGCGCGAAGGTCTGTTCCGACATCGCGCGGGGCGCGCCGGCACAACCGACGAGCGCCGACGCTGCCAGGAACAGCGCCAGCACGGGCACGATCATTTTCGCCAACGGCATCGTCAAACTCCTTTCAGTGGTGTTCCTTCCCGCACCGCCTTGGTTGATTGCCCGACATCATAGTCGGGTGTCCGAGACGATCAAAGCGGATGGCGTGACGCTGCTTGGAGGAGTTGCCCGTTCGCCGCCGCCGCCCAAAGCGATACGCCTGCGCCGGCCAGCGAAGACAGAATGCCATGCCCCAGGATGGCATCTTTGCGCGGTGCGTGGCGCCCGAAGATCGAAGGATCGGGCCGCCGATCACTGGCGAGTAGGGCCGTGGTCATGACGTCAGCGACTCCAGTCCACACTGTTCATGCACCCGTGCCGCGGACAATTCCAGTCCGTTGGGCCAGCACAGGGCGCCGGCGTCGATGAAGGCCCGGCGGAAATAGACGGGATCGCGCAGCGTCTCCAGCAAGGGGCCGGAGCGTTGCAGTAGTGCTCCGCCGTCGCCCCTATCGGCCGCCCGGTGGCCACAGCAGGCCCACCACGCTCACCGCGATCAGCACCACGCCAAGCACGCGGAAGAACAGCGGCGTGTCGGCCGACACGATGCGCTGGTGAAAGCGCTCGCCGACGAGATGTCCGACGAAGGCGCAGGGCAGCAGCCACAGATGGTGGATGAGCTGCAGATCGACGCCGGCGACCATGAAGGACACCATCTTGATCACGACGAGGATGAACCACAGCACGAACAGCGTGTCGCGCAGCTGGTGCTTGGCCACGTGTGACGCATAGACCGCGACGATCAGCGGCGCGCCGATCAGCGAGGTGCCGCTGACGTAGCCGCCGAGCATGAGCAGGCCGGCATCGGCGTAGCGGTTGCTGCTGCGGAACGGGCGGTTGAGCAGATAACCGATGGCATAGACGATGACGATGCAGAAGATGATCACCGTCATCACACGGGCAGGCAACGTCAGCAGGCCGATGACGCCAATCAGCTTGGGCACGATCATGATCTTCATCGTGTGCCACAGGTAGGGCCAGTCGATGTTGCTGACCCCGACCTGATCGGGGTTCTCCCGCTTGATCCGGCGATGCCCGCGCCACGCGATCCAGCTCGAGAAGATCATCAGGTGCACCGCGATCAACGGCAGGAAGACCAGCGGGTCGTTGTGCACCAGCAGCAGAAATGGCAGGGCCAGCACCGCACCGCCGAAACCCAGACCCGTTCGTACGAAGCCGCTCCAGACGAAGATCAGACCGATGACGACGTACTGGTACGGGAGCAGTTCGGACATGAAGCGTACCGTTCAGGATTGGCACCCGAGCATAGCGGGACGCACCTTGCCGTGCCAGTGCGCGTGACGACCAGGCGGGCTTTCGGGGCATGGCGCGTGGCGAAACTGGTCGTCTTGCGAAGGATAGGAGATCGCGTCGGGGCGTCTGTTTTGCTCGACTGACGGTGGCGACCCAAAGCTGAAGGAGCGATCCACAGCCCCTACGGCAGCAATGCAGCGATTCCAGCATGACGCGGTGAAGCCATGTCGGCTCGCATCCGATCAGTCGACAATCCCGTTCAACGAGTCGGGGCGAGCTTCCTCGGCGGGAATCGGGTTCTGGTGGCCAACGAAGTATTTCAACTTGCCGGTATTGTCGAATACCGGACGGATGCGCAGCCGATTCCAGAATTTTGTGCCGTCCTTGCGGTAGTTGAGGATGTCGATAGTGATCCTCGTTTCGGCCGCGATGGCGTGGCGTATGGCTTCGATCGCGTTCGGATCGGTATCCGGGCCCTGCAGAAAGCGGCAGTTGCGGCCCAGGACTTCTTGTGGCGGATAACCGGTCTGCTCCTCGAAATCGTCGCTGGTGTAGATGATCGGCGTATCCGGCAGCGCCGGGTCCGAGATGACGACGCTCTTTTCGCGCTCGTCATCGGTGAGCATGGCTACCTTGGAGGTATCGCCGTATCCGTTTCTGGTCATTGCAGATTCTTCCTTTATCTTGACAAGTTCCATGGTGCCGGCAGGTCTCGACGATCGAGTCGCGGTTGAGGATCGCGGACTTGCGGTCGTAAATACGCAGCGCCCTCTATAACGGCTCAGCGTTCCAGAAAGTCCCGTGGCAGGACAACCGGAATTCCGCGATAGGGGTTGAGCGTCAGCAAGTCCTCGTCGCTGCTGACCACGACATCGGCCGAGCAGGCGAGGGCCAAGGCCAGGAACTTGTTGTCACGCGGGTCCCGGCAAGGCTCCAGAAGCATCATCGCGTCGGCCTCGGAGACGCGGAACAGCCGCGCGTGCCGGCGGTAGAGTTCGACGAACTGCAGGCGTACATCGCGGTCGAGGTATCGGTCGAATCTCTCTCGCGACATGACCTCACCGAGTTCGGCAAGCGTCGAGTCGGAGACGCACAATTCGGCTTTCGCGATAGCCTTCAGAAAAGCCTGTCGCGGAATCGATCTGGGTCGAAGGGCTGCGCTGACCAGCGTGCTGGTGTCGAAGACAACCCGATTAACGAAGTTCATTCGCCATCCGCTGTACATCACTGTCGGACAGGTCGAGCGCCTCGGGTTTCAGGCGCGCATCCGCGGAGCGGAAGAAAGCCTCAAAATCGCTCACAACGCGTTCGCGCTGCTCTCGGACGGCCAGCAACTCCTTCATGTCCTCGGGCGACAGGACGAAGGCCACTGGACGGCCGCGGCGAGTGATGGTGACCGGTTCGCGCTGGGCGCTGTCGATCAACTCGCCAAAGCGATTCTGGGCCTCGACGGAGGTTACGGTACGCATGATCAATCTCCTGGCGTAAATAGCTAGTATGGTGATTATAGGCAAAACGGCGTGTTTGCGTACAATCGAGCTTTCACGCGCTCCAAGATCAGCCCAGGCGACCCGGTGTGCAGGCCAACTACGATTTGGCGGACTACGAATTACCGGCGGTGGTGAGGGCCTACTCCAGCAGGCCGGGTTGGCGGCAGGCGGCAAACCTCACCAGAGGCTACCCAGTTCGGCCACACCGAGCATCGACAAGGGGCGGAGCCGGGTCAGTGCCATTCGATCTGCCCAGGGGCCCATTCCCGCCCCGTAAACGCAAAAACGCTACCCCGAAGGATGGCATCGTTGCGTGCGGTGTGGCTCCCCCGAGCTGGGCTCCCCTCCATCGCTTGGATCGGTTCAGTGCCGGGTAAGCTTTGTTGGTCTGAAGAGCTTTGCCGGGACAGCGGGGCTCAGGGCGACTTGTCGAGCGCGTCGAGTTGTTTCTCGAGCTCCGCCGCCTCTGCGGTAAGGCGTGAATAGTTGAGAATGTCGCCGTTGCGCTGGCAATTCATGGCCTCCTCGAGCTTGCTTCTGTATGCCGATTCGAGTTTCTTGCGCGGGTCGGATTTGAATAGTCCAAACATTTATGGGCACCTCGAATAACCCGAGGTTTTGCATGAATCCCGCCGCGCAATGACGCACGCAACCGAACTCGGTTCATTTTCTTCAGCGAACCGCCATTTTGTTAGGCGGTGTCGCCCCGTTTTCTCTGCGAATCGCACGGGGAGCCGGCGATTCGGCCCATTTCGGGCGTCAGAAGGCCTCGATTCCGGCCTTCTGGAAGTACACCAGCCGCTTCAGGTTGTAGCAGGCGGCCATCATCGTCATCGCAAAGTTCGCTCGCGCCTGGCCGATCGTGCGGATCAGCTTGCCACCCATCTGATCGATGGCCGCGAACACGTGCTCGACCCGGGCACGCGTCTTGGCGATACGGTGATTACGCCCTTGCTGGCATTCGGACAGCGGCTTGTTACGAGTGCCTTTGCGCTGGATCTGATTACGGTAACCCTTGTCCTTGAGCCAGTCTTCACGCCCCTTGGACGTGTAGCCCCGGTCCGTATAGACGTCTCGGCTCGTGTTCAGGGTGTAGAACACGCTCTCGAAGTGCTGGCTGTCGTGGATGCTGGCCGTACCTGTCTCGATCTTGCGGATGACCTTGTACTTCTTGTCGACGTTGATCGAGAGCTTGTAGCCGAAGTGACTCTTGCCGTGCTTCTTGGTCCAGGTGGCATCGGTGTCTTTCTGGCGCCGCTTGGCCGGCTTCCAGTCAGCCGGCATCGCGCCATCCTTGACGAGCTTGTTCTCTTCACGGCTGTTGCGTTGCTTCGGCGCGGGCACCAGCGTCGCATCGACGATCTGACCGCCCCGAGCGATGTAGCCGTGCTTGAGCAGTTGGGTCGTGACTCCGTCGAACAGGACCTTCGCGCCGGCTTCGCCGATGCGGTTCTCGAATGTCCACACAGTCGTTCGATCCGGGATATTGACCGCGCTAGCCAACCCGCAGAAGCGCTTGTAGCTCATCCGGTCAAGCAACTGGTACTCCATCTGTTCGTCCGAAAGGTTGTACAGCCGCTTCAACACCAGAATGCGTACCATCGTCTCCGTGGGATACGGCGGACGACCGCCTTGTGGACTCATCGGACGCGGCGCCACCCGATCCACTTCCGCCGCCAACCACCCGAAATCGATGTACGACTCGATCTCGGCCAGCGGATCTCCGAGCGTGTCGATCTTCTTGCGGTGATGCTCGTCGGCGAACAGGTCGGTTTTGATGGCGGTGCGCTTCTTCATGGCTGGCGGCAGAGCACGAAATCAGGACGAAGCAATTCTACCAATCACAGGGGTGTCGAGGTTTTTCGAGGTGCCCTTATGTTTCCTGCCGAGATTGGGGGTGTAGGGCGGCCGGGGCAAAACTCAATAGATCGTGAGTCGCTGGTGTTATCGAGCTGATTGCATCGACCAAAAAAAACGGCTGCGGTTCATCGACCGAATCGAGCTCGTGCTGCCTTGAGTCGCTCTGATGGTGTTCCGCCACACTGTCGCGGTGCGCGCAGGACGTGCCACGCTGGGGAGAGGGCGCGCGACTGTCTCACGTTTGCCCATAGTGGCCCGAGGTTCGGCCGTCGGAGGCGGGGGACGGGGGTGGCCATGGCGCCGGGGGCGGCTGGCAGTGGAGCGCCTACTGACGACCCAAAGCTGAAGTAGCGATCCTCAACCCCTACGTCAGCAAGGCAGCGGTTGGAGTCATTGGCTGGCATGAACTGACTCGGCTCCGCACGGCGGCCTACTGAGGCATTTCGCCGTGACGCTCCGAACGCCGCCTTCTTCTTCAGGTTTGTCGCGGCTACAATAAAGCAATCATCACGAAACTCGGATCCAGCCATGCGTATGACTGTCGAACAAATCGCCGACGAGGCCCTTGCACTGCCCAGCGAGGCGCGTGCGCTCTTAGCCGACCGGCTCGTTGAGAGCCTCGATCCGGCCGAAGACGGTTATATTCGCCAACTCTGGTTGCAGGAAGCAAATCGGCGCATAGCTGAAGTGCGTAGCGGTGCGGTAGAGACGGTTTCCGCCGAGACAGCATTCAAAGAAGTCCGGCAAGCTATCGCCCGATGAGGGTCGAGTTTCACCCGGAAGCCTTGATCGAATTCCGCGCTGCTGCCGAGTATTACGAACAACAGCAGACCGCACTGGGCGAGCGCTTTGTCAACGCTGTCGAAATGGCTATTGCCCATGTCGCTGACGCACCCACGTCGTGTCGCGTCATCGAGGGAGACATCCGTCGCTGCCTGACGAGAGTCTTTCCCTACGCCGTGCTCTACTCGATCGAGCTCGACCATATCCTTGTCGTGGCAGTCATGCACTGCTGCCGCAAACCAGGATACTGGCGCAATCGGAACATCTGAGATACGGCAGTAACCAACTGATCTTTCGACTGCAGTATTTTCGCGAAATTGGCAAGGGCCTCACGAGTATCGCATCGGGCAGCTTTCAAAGCGCGGAAATCGTGTCTGACCCCATTTTCGTGACCCCATTTTCGTGCGAGGGCATCGTGTTCGAGCAGGCGATCGACACCGATCAGTGGCGCGCCAGGCTCGCTCCGTGAGCCACCACGCTCGGCACACTTGCAGCAAACGGATTGGCCCACCGCACGGGCCAGGGGGATTTGAGTCCAGCTTGCGGCCCCCGCCACATCGGCAACGCCGCTAAAGAGGAGAACAGCATCATGATTCGCGAAGAATGGAAGTTCGACTACCGCGCCGATGAACTGGCCGAGGCGGCGCAGCAGAAGTTGCGGTTTCACGACGAGCGGCTCGCCTTCTGGCGCCAGAAGAAACAGGAGATCATGAACACGATCCGGGCCGACGGGCTCGAGATCGACGAGAAGATCGCCGCTGGTTTCAGCAACCCCAAATCTCGCGACTGGCACCTCGGCGCACAGGTGCTGGTCCGCAACGATCTGCAGAAGGGCCTGGAGGAATGCCTCGAGAAGCTCGAGTGGCATACCGCCCGGCGTGACGAGTATGACGGCTGGCACCAGGTGCGGTGCGCCCAGACCGCCAAGCGACTGGAGCTCGATATCGCCGACTGGCTGTTCTTCTTCGAGCGGGTGTGAGCATGGACACCGAACGCGTTTGTATCGGAGACGACTACAAGAGTAGGTCTCCTAATGTGCGTGCTGGGTGGTAACACACGACATGATCCTGTTTACGTGGGCATGTATCACGCTCGATATGGATTTTTAATGTTAGCGTTGAGCCTACCCATTTGATTTGCGATTCAAACAGGACCTCATCTGTTTCACCTGAGAGCAGTCTCTGAAGTCCATGCGTACAGGGCCGTGGATCAAAGTGGCGAGCTAGCCATAGATGGTCATCCTGCTCACGGGCGATCGGCGCTCACAAACAACAAAAACTTAACTGCCTACGATGACAAAATCTTGC